>CALXZS010000139.1 GCA_944393305.1 uncultured Clostridia bacterium
GTTTATCATATGTTTCTCCTATTTGTTTTTTATATTCTCTAAATTTATTTTACACATATTCCATTTTATAGTCAAGCCATTTTATTATTTTTAATATTTAATCAGACTTTACGCTAAGGTTACTGTTCACTGCTTTTATTTAATTCTCAGCTTTAATATATGTTCTTGAGCATTTCAAGTGAGCGTAGACGACGTAGGAGCGGAGCGTAACGTGCGAGCGCTGAGCAAAGCGAACTGCGAAGTGAAATGTGAAAGAATTTATATTAAAGCTTAAAACAATTTATTAAAGCTTGTGAATTGTAACCACGTTAAAGGAAAATTTTAAATTTTTTTCTACAAAATATTGCATTTTTCAACAAAGTGTGATACATTATATTCAGCGGAATAAATTTATGAAAGTAAATTTAGGAAGCATTCCGAATACCAACTAATTCCGGAAGATATCTGCGATGGTATCTTCCTTTTTTATTTATCATAACTTTCCAATAAACAACAATTCTTATCTTAATTATTTTTCTTCTTCTGCATTTTCTTCTAATGCTTTTTTCATTAATTGGTCAAGTTCTAGATTTTCTTTTTTTAATATTATTGGTCTTCTAGTTTTAAAATTAATAAAACATAACTCTGTCTCTCCTGTTGCAACAATTTCACCTGTTCCAACTTTTGTCATGATATATGCTATTGTAATTTTTACACCATTATATTTCTTCACTTTTGTTTTTATTTCAACACTATCACCAAATGTACTACCAAATTTATATTTACAATTTACAGATAATAAAGGTGATGTAATCCCCATTTCTTCTAGTTTATCAAAACCCATTCCAATTTTCTCTAACCAATCAACTCTAGCTTCTTCCATCCATCTGATATAATTAGAATGGTGAACTAACCCCATTCTATCTGTTTCATAATATTGAACTTTATGAATATAACTTTCCATTTTTCTACTACCTTTCTCATATATTGTTATTTTTTTAACATGATAAAAATTTTAAATATAAATTGTATTTTATCATTTACGTTTCTTCTTTTTTACAGAAAATCCAAATTTACCAACCTTTTTTCCTAAAGTGTAATATCCACCATTTGCATATGCTATTAGCTTACATTTAGATATATCAAATGCTCCTTTTTCATCAATATATTTTTCATCTGCGTCTATACATAAAACCTCTGCCATAAACATTGTATGACTTCCTAGTTCTATTTCTTGTTTTACTTTACATTCAATAGATACTGGACTTTCTTTTATTAATGGACATTTTACGAGATTTGCTTTTTGTTTTGTAAGTTTCATTTCCTTAAACTTATCCACATTTTCTCCACTTTTAACACCGCACCAATCGGTTTTATATGCTAAATTTTCTGTTGTCAGATTTATTACAAATTCTTTAGTGTTTTTTATAATATTATATGAATATCTATTAGGTCTTACAGATATATAACACATTGCTGGATTTGTATTTATTATTCCAGTCCATGCAACTGTAATAATATTAGATTTTTCCATATCTCCTACACTTACCATTGCAGCTGGTATTGGGTATTCAAAAGTCCCAGCTTTCCACATTACTTTTCCCATAACTTCTCCTTTACTTTGCTGTTTTGAGGATGTGACCACAAAAACAAAATCAAACTATGTTCCAAGCTGTTTTTGAGAGGTGTCCTCAAAAACATCCCTAAAAAACAGTTTTTACTTTTGGTAGTAAATAATGACTTCCACCTTTTCCTTTTACATTTTCAACCATACTTACCACTAAAAGACCATTTTCATCAAATGCATCAAACCATCCTATTTCCGTTCCTTCTTCATCTTCTTGATTTTCTTTTATTTCTGCTGTACCAGTTTTGCCAGCAATTGTTTTTCCTTCAATCTTTGCCTCTTTTGCAGTTCCTACTTCCACTACTTGCACTAAATCTTCTTTTATTGTATCTGCTATCTCTTTTGAGATTACATTTTGCTTATAATATTTTGTTTCTGTATATTCTAAACATGGCATTACCATATTACCACCATTTGCAAAACTTGAATATATCATCGCCATATGTATTGGATTGACCATCATTTGGTCTTGACCATAACCACTATTTGCAATTGCCGCTTCGCTATCCATTGGGCCATATGTAGATTCAGTTATATCTTGTACAAAAGATATTTTATTATTGAATCCAAAATTATCTAGCCCTTTTTGTAAATTGCTTTTTCCTATTTTTAATGCTGCTTTTGCAAAATATATATTATCTGAATATATTAATGCATTTCTTAAATTAGCTGGACCTGCGTATTCTTCAAGTGTTGTAACATATAAATCGCCCCAGTCTTTACTATTTTGCCATTTCGTTCCACTTGAGCCAAAATCTTCATCTGCTGTATAACTATTATTATTTAAACCTATTGCACCTATAACAGGTTTTAATGATGAACCTGGTACATATGTTGACAAATAACGATTATACATTGGTCTTTTCTCATCATTTACTAAGTTATTCCACTCATCATCTGTTACACCAAGTGAAATATCATTTGCGTCAAATGATGGTGTACTAACTAATGCTAAAACTTCACCAGTATTATAATTCATTGCAACTGAAGCACCTTCATCATCTTTAAATTGATTATATAAATTTTGTTGCACATTTACATCTATTGTAGTGTTTATATTTTCACCATCTTTTTTGTCTATCTTTGCTAAAGTTTTTACCTTATTTTCCGCTTCATCTACAATATATATTTCTTGTCCGTCTGTTCCTTTTAATCTATCATTATATGCATATTCCAATCCTGTTTTTCCTTCTTCATCTTGTACATAGCCCGTCAAAATAGAAGTTGCTTCTTTATATGGATATACCCTTGCTGTAACATCTGTAATTAATATTCCTTTTATATTTAATAATTCATTTTTTAATTCTTGGTCATCCTTTGAGATTTTTCTAAGTGGTACAAAAGTATCTTCCTTTACATATGAAGCATCTAATGAATTATTTATTGTTTCTTCTGTTATTCCTAGTAATTCTGCTATTTTAGGCACATCATTTCTTTCATTCATTTTTCCTGGTACTAAACCAACTGAATTTACTTTTCCATCTTTTGCTATCGCAATATCATTTCTATCATATATTGCTCCTCTTGTACTTTCAATTGTAGACACTCTTACTTTATATTCATCTTTTAAATCTGGAAATATTACAGATGAATTCCATGCTATTTTATATTCTCCGTTTACATTTTTTACTTGTACATTATTCATAAAATTAACATTACCAGCCAATGTATCCATTGAATTATTGTATGCTATATTTATTATACTACTATCATTTTCATCATTTGTATTTGTAAGGACAGTTGCACTAATATTACTTGCTTCTATTCCTTCATATATATTTTTTACTCTAGTCACAAAATCCTCTTTTGACATATCTGTTTCTACATATTCATACATACCTTCATAATCTTTATTATTAAGTTTATCAAAATAATCCTTTAAACAAACTGATGGTTCTGTTCTATTCATGTAGACAATTACTGATACTATGCCAATGGCTAATAATACTAGAACCACTATAATAATTTTTTTCATAAAAAATACTCTCCTTTCACCTTGAGAGTATTTTATAATATTTTACTTATTTTTTCAATATTTTTTCCGCCTCTTTTTCATCCTCACTATT
>CALXZS010000140.1 GCA_944393305.1 uncultured Clostridia bacterium
TAGTAACTTTATTATTATATTATAATTATATACAATTTTTTATAGAATTTGCAACAATATTTGAGAATTTTATTTTTGTGGATGTTTTTGGGGACACTACCTAAAAACAGGGTCACTCCATCATCATATCTGCAAATATTGCATATCCTTCTGTTGGTGAATTTAAAAGCACATTTGTAATAGCTCCAATAAATTTATTATCTTGTATTATAGGAGTTCCACTCATTCCCGGAATTATTCCACCTGTTTTATTTATTAGTTTTTCGTCTGTTATTTCTATTAACATACTTTTGTTATTTTTTGATGTTTTATATATTCTTTTTATTTTTATACTAAATTCTTCGACTTTGCCGTTCTCTATTTGACATATTATTTTAGCATCTCCTGTTTTTATTTCATTTCTATTTGCTACTTTTACTTCTGGTTGTTTTACAGAGTTTATAAATTCTAAGTTTGTTACTGTTCCATATACTCCTATTTCAGTATTTCTATCTATTTTTCCTATTTTTTCTCCATCATCTATTATTCCTCTTATCTCTCCTGGTCTACCTTTTACACCTTTTACTATTGATACTATTTGTGTTGTTACTAATTCACCATTTGAAATATTTAGCATATCTCCAGTATCTACATCAGTAATTCCATGACCTAGTGCTGCAAATTTTCCTGTTGCTTCTTCATAATATGTTAGTGTTCCTATTCCTGCTGCTGCATCTCTTACCCACAAACCTAACATATACCCATTTGTTCCTTTAACGGGTTTTATACTTGTATAAATTGATTCTCCATTTCTTTTATATTTTATTGATATTTCTTTTCCATTGCTTGCATTTACTATATTAATTAAAGCTTGTGTATTTGCTATTTCTTGTCCATCTATTTCTTGTATTAAATCTCCTTCTTTTATTCCTGAATTTTCATATGGCACATACTTTTTTCCATCTTCTCCATCTATTTCTGACATACCTACTACTAATACTCCATCAGTATATAGTTTTAAACCTATTGTTCTTCCTATTGGATTTACATATCTATTGCTTGAAGCATTTACTGCTTGCATAAATTCTTGATTTTGTATTCCTAATAAGTTTATATATACTGTTAGACATATTATTATTAATATTACTGGTAAAAATTTCTTTTTCATATTTTCTCCTTAAAAAAATGATTACTCTTATTAGAATAACCATTTTTTTATGAATTATTAATTTGGGACGGTCCTTTTTTGAAAAAAATTAATGATAATCTTTTTTCAAAAAATAGAGACAATTCTTTTTTTGAAAAAGGACCGTCTCTGTTTGATAAAATTATAATTCTTTTATTATATATTTATTTTCCAATATCCATTTTTCTTAGAACCTAGTCGCTCTAATATTCCCATATCTTTTAATGTCTTTATATTTCTATAAATTGAATTTCTAGTTTTATTTAATTTAACAGCAATTTCTTCTTGAGTAATATAGTTATTTTTAGAGATTATTTCAATTATTTCAATATAGACTTTTCTTAATTCTGGATATTTTTCTTGTACTTTTAATGCTACATTTATTACTACATTTTCATCATTTATTGCTACATTTTTTGCATCATCTTTATCTTTTTGTGTTAAATCATATAATTCTTCATCTGTCTTTCTATAAAAAATAACCATAAATCCATTTTTTCTAATCTCAAATTTCACTTTTACATTTGCTTTTGCACATGTTTCTGCAATTCTTCTAAACCCAGAGCCCCATTTTTCTATATCTTTTGATAAATATAAAGTATTTGCAATCAATGGATTTCTTGGCATAGACCCCTCTTTTCCATCAATAAAATCCTCTGGCTTATATCCTTCTGGAAACTCTCCAGGATTAAATATTTCTACTCTGTCTTTATATATTGCAACTTCATTACTTTTTGGATTTTTAAAATCTCTGTGTATAAGCGAATTTATTATTGCTTCTCTTATAGCCTCCAATGGTATTTCTGGTATTTCAACTCTCTCCATACTTCCACTTTTGAAATTAACAGGCCATTTAATATTTTTTCTTATATAATTTTCCCCGACTTCTATTAATTCAAAAATATTACCAAAAACTTGATCTATATCTAAAAAAGTCAACTTAGTCTCTGTTGCAAAAATAGCCATTTGCATTTCAAGTTTTGTTTCTTTTGCAAATAAAATATATCCTGCATTTAATAATTCATTGTCTTTATTTACTAGAGATAACTTCTTTAATATTTCTTCTTTGTTTGTATATGGAAAATTAATTCTTTTTGCCTTTCTACCTTTTTCTATAAAGTCTTTTAACAATTCTTCATCAATGTCATTTATTGTGTAATCTGATACTTTTCTTTCCCACTTACCTATTTCATTTTCATCTTTTAATATTATTTTTCTTATTTCTTTCATTGAAAGTTGTCTATCTTCATCTCCAACTCTCATATATGCTCGTCCAAAAGCTAGATAAGGAATGTCATCTCCTTCGAATTCAACTAATATGCATTCTTTGTCATCTAATTTGATTTTATTCACAGCCGGATAGATTTTTGGCTCTATATTCTCAGATATTGTTTTTGAAACTTCTCTTATGGTTTTGTTTGATACATCTTGTCCAATGATTTCTCCGTTATCTTTTATTCCAAAATACAGTTTTCCACTTTGGTGTTTATTTAATATTGAAACTATTGAAATTATACCTTCTTTTAATTCTCCTGTCGTTTTTTGAATTCTATAACTTCATTTTCTAGAAAATTTATATTTGCCATAAACTTAATCTCCTATGATATTTAACTTTGTCAAAATTATAACACAAATTATAAAAATTTAGTAGAATATTTCTAAATTTTTACAATTATATTTTGAATTATTTCTCGAGTTAAACTACCTTTCTACTTATTTTGTTTTTTTTGAGATAAAAAATTTTTAAATATTTCATGCTGTTTTTGAGAGGTGTCCACAAATAAATATCCACGGGTAGAACCCGTGGATTTTCATATCGGCCTATAAGGCCTTGTTACAAGCAACCGCTTAAGCGGTATTAGTTGACGGCTTTTCGCCCGGTCGCTTGCGTCTTTATTACTTACCACCCTTAAAAGGGTCCTTATATTCTTTTATTGTTATTTGGTCTGTCATCAAATCTTCCTTGAGTTGATTTTCTACATATCTGTATACTGCTGTCTTGTTATTTCCTACCGTACTAACATAATATCCTGTACACCAAAATGCTCTGTTTCCATATTTGTACTTCAAATTTGCATGCCTTTCAAATATTATCAATGTACTTTTTCCTTTTAAATATCCCATGAACGATGATATACATAATTTCGGTGGTATACTAACATACATATGTATATGATCTGTACATGCCTCTGCTTTTATTATTTCAACTTCTTTTCTTCTGCATAATTCTCTCAATATCATTCCTATTTCTTGTCTTAATTTCCCATATATTTCCTTTCTTCTGTACTTTGGTGCAAACACTATATGGTACTTGCATTCCCATGTTGTGTGTGCTAAACTATCTGTGTATGGACTTTTCATACGTCCCACTCCTCTCATAATTAATATTTTAAGCCGTCAAACTTTTAATATTATATCATGTTTGGAGTGGGTATTTTTGTTACTTTGCTCAACGCTA
>CALXZS010000141.1 GCA_944393305.1 uncultured Clostridia bacterium
CTTTCATCAGGTTTTTATGATGCATATTATAAAAAAGCTCAAAAAGTAAGAACCTTTGTAAAAAATGAATTTGACAATGCATTTAAAAAATATGATGTACTCCTTACTCCAGTATCACCTGTAACAGCATTTAAAATAGGTTCAAAATGTAATAATCCATTAGAAATGTATATGGCAGATATATGTACAGTATCTATTAATATAGCAGGTGTGCCAGCAATATCAATTCCATGTGGAGTAGATAAAGAAGGAATGCCAATAGGAATGCAATTAATAGGAAATAAATTTGAAGAAGCAAAAATATTAAATACAGCATATAAGTTTGAACAAGAAATAAAATTTAGAGAAAAATATAAACCAGATTTTAGAAAGGAGTAGAATAGTTTGAAAGAAAATGCTTTCATAACTATGTAAGCCTTTAGAGCGAAGCGAGAAAGGAATGAATATATAATGAAAGAAGATTACGAAGTAATAATAGGTTTAGAAGTTCATGCTGAACTATCAACAAAAACAAAAATATTCTGCTCTTGTAAAACAGATTTCGGAGCAGAACCAAATACACAAGTTTGCCCTGTATGTATGGCACTTCCAGGAGCCTTGCCTGTACTTAATGAAAAAGTAGTTGAATACGCTGTAAAAGCAGGCTTAGCAACAAATTGTGAAATAGCAAAAGATAGTAGAAATGATAGAAAAAATTACTTTTATCCAGACCTTCCAAAATCATATCAAATATCTCAAGCAGATAAACCATTATGCAATCATGGATATATTGAAATAGAAGATGATAATGGTAATGTAAAAAAAGTTAGAATTTTAAGAATTCATATAGAAGAAGATGCTGGAAAACTAAACCATAATGAATTTGGGTCAGGAAGTTTAGTTGACTTAAATAGATCAGGAGTACCACTTATTGAGATTGTATCTGAACCAGATTTAAGGTCAGAAGCGGAAGCAGATAGATATTTAAAAAAATTAAAATCAATTTTACAATATATTGATGTATCTGACTGTAAAATGCAAGAAGGTTCATTTAGAGCAGATGTTAATGTTTCAGTACATAAAAAAGGAGAACCTTTTGGAACACGTACTGAAATGAAAAATATGAACTCGTTTAAATCAATTTCAAGAGCAATAGAATATGAAAAAAATAGACAAATAAATGAACTAGAAAAAGGAAATACTATAATACAAGAAACACTTAGATGGGATGATTTAGAAGGTAAAACATTTCCTATGAGAAATAAAGAAGATGCACAAGATTATAGATATTTTCCAGAACCAGACTTAGGAATAATACAACTATCTGATGAATATGTAGAAAATATTAGAAAACAATTACCAGAAATGCCAGAATCAAGAAAAAATAGATATATGAATGAAATAGGTCTTTCAGAAAAAGATAGTAATAGTATAACATCATCAAAATATTTATCAGACTTATTTGAAGAAGCAGGAAAAATTTCAGGAAATTATAAAGCAGTATGTAATTGGATAAATTCAGATATAGCAAGAATACTAAACGAAAAAGAACTAGAACCAGAAGAAATACCATTTACAGCAGAAGAATTAGCAGAAATGATAAAATTAATAGATAAAGGAACAATTAGTTCAAGTATTGCAAAAAAAGTACTAGACGAATTATTTGAAAACCCAAGAGATCCAAATAAAATAATAGAAGAAAAAGGCTGGATTCAAATTTCTGACGAAACACAAATAAAAGAAGTAGTGCTAAAAGTATTATCAGAAAACGAACAATCTGTTTTAGACTATAAAGCCGGAAAAGATAGAGCATTAGGATATTTAGTAGGACAAGCAATGAAACAAACAAAGGGAAAAGCAAATCCTAAAATGCTTAATGAAATGTTTATTGAAGAATTAAAAAAATAATTTTTTTATTATTCACTTTTTCATAAATTGTATATTATAAAATTTCCTATAAATACCAGTTTAAAAAATGAATTTATGTACATCCTATATAGTGAAAAGGAAATCACTTTTCAATTAAAAACTTTTAGGAGGTGAACCATAATGAATAACAGTAATTATAAGGCAGTTCCAGAAGCTACTGACGCTCTTAACAAATTCAAATATGAAGTAGCTAATGAAGTTGGTGTATCATTAAAAGATGGTTACAACGGAAATATCTCTGCAAGAGATGCTGGTAGAATAGGTGGAAACATGGTTAAGAAATTGATTCAACAAGCTGAATCTCAATTAGCTAACAAATAGTTTTATTTAGACTTAACTTTGTGAATAAAAAAATTAAGATAAAAAGAAGATGCTAAATTATTTAGTATCTTCTTTTTTTGGAGCTGTTTTTGGGAGGTGTCCCCCAAAACAGGTTCATATAAAAATTTTTTCTTCGGAAATACTTGCCATAAGTGAAAAAACATGTTATAATATCATATGTTATAGTCTAATACAGTAGAGGGAGGTGCAAAACATGCCAAATATTAAATCAGCTATAAAGAGAGTAAAAGTTGCAGAAAAGAAAACAGCAAGAAATAATATGATAAAATCAGCATATAAAACAGCTATAAAGAAATATGAAGTAGCTAACTCTAAAGGAGAAAAAGAAGCTATTGAATTATTATCTTTAGCAAAAAGTAAAATAGATAGTGCTTGTACAAAAGGAGTTATTTCTAAAAATGCAGCTTCAAGAAAAAAATCAAGATTAGAAAGCAAATTAGCTGTAAAAGCAGAACCTAAAAAATCAGCTAACAAAACAGCTGAAAAAAAGGAAGAAGTTGCTGAAGAAAAAGTAGAAAAAGAAGCTCCAAAGAAAACAGCTAAAAAAACTACAACAAAGAAAACAACAAAAAAGGCTGAATAAGATGAAAGCAAAAGCTAAATAATTTCGAAATTATTTATAAGATATAAAAATACCAATATACATTCTAAAACATTTCAGTGAACGAAGCTTGAAAAGCGGAGTGCAACGTGCAAGCTGGAGCCAAAGGCGACCTGCGCTGTGAAATGTAGAAGAACGTATATTGGTATTTTAGTATATATTGCTGAACTTTTATATTTTAAAATTTATTAGCTAAAACCCTTGCCAAATAAACTCCAGAACAAGATGCCATCATAAGACCTCTGGTTAGTCCGCCACCATCCCCAATAGAATATAAATTTTCTATGCTAGTTTCAAAGTTTTTATCAATATCTACTTTATTACTGTAAAACTTAATTTCAGGTCCATAAAGTAAATTATCAGGATTTGCAAAACCTTCAACTACTTTATCCATTGCTCTAATAAATTGCAATATATCAGTCATAGTTCTGTATCCAAGTGCAAAAGTAATATCACCAGCAACAGCAGCTTTTAGAGTGGGAACAACTGAATTATTCTCCAATTCATATTGCCAAGTCCTTTTTCCGCGATAAATATCGCCAAGCCTTTGAACAACAACATTACCATTTCCAAGTTCATTTAAATTTTTAGCAACATTTCTACCATAATCAATAGGTTTATTAAAAGGATAATCAAAATGATGGGAAACAAGAATTGCCAAATTTGTATTAGAACTCTTTTTATCTTTATATGAATGTCCATTTACTAAAGTCAAATTATTATCATAAACTTCAGTAGAAACAAAGCCACTTGGATTTTGACAAAAAGT
>CALXZS010000142.1 GCA_944393305.1 uncultured Clostridia bacterium
GTCTTAGAAAAAATTATGGAGCAATTATTGTTAAAAATGATGAAATTATTTCTACTGGATATACTGGTGCACCAAGAGGAAGAAAAAATTGTATAGATTTAGGTTATTGTGTCAAGAAAAAATTTTTTCCAGATGTTCGTCATGGTGGTTATGACGCTTGTCGAAGTGTTCATGCGGAACAAAATGCCATGCTTAGTAGTGCTAGAAAAGATATGATTGATAGCGATTTATATTTGGTCGGTATTAGAAAAGACTCTGGTAATTACGAAGAAGGTGCTTCTCCTTGTCAAATGTGTAGAAAACTTATCATAAATTCTGGTATCAAGCACGTATATATTAGAATTAACAAAAACGAATATTATGTAATAAATGTAGCTGATTGGGTAAATAATGATGATTTGCTTAATGGAAAAATTGACTATTAGATTTATTTTTGATTAGGGACGGTCCTTAATTAAAAATAATAAAACTTTTTTATTGAGAATATTTAATATTTTGGGATAAAGAGCAGTTCCTAATGTATTAATGAAAAATTTTTAATTAAGGACCGTCCCTGATTGAACTATTCAGTTATCCATTTTATTAAACCTAAATTCATTGGATTTAATATCATTTTATTTTTTGGAATTACTCTGAAAGTATATCCATAGTCTCCACCTGATTTTAATTCTATTTTTGCTGTGAATTTATATTCTAAATTGTCTTCATCACTTTCTATTAATTTCATTGGAATTACTTGGATGTCATCTACTACACCATTTTCTGTTATTTTTCCATAATAAACTTGAGATTCTATATTTTCTATATTTATTAATTCATTTGGTAATTTAACATAGCAACTAACATCTATTTTATTTCCAGCGTCAACTGTAATGTCGTCGTAATTTCCTTCGTCTTGCCTTATTTTTAGCTTATCCCAATTATCATAAAGTTTTTCTTTCCATTCGTTTAATCTTG
This sequence comes from uncultured Clostridia bacterium, assembly GCA_944393305.1. Lineage (GTDB taxonomy): Bacteria > Bacillota > Clostridia > TANB77 > CAG-508 > CAG-793. The sequence continues at coordinate 958 of CALXZS010000142.1, forward strand.
TTACTTTTGCTAAATCTTTATAATATTTATTATGCAAGTCACAAAGTGGTATATAAATATTTTTTGTATAATCTTCTAACATTCTTGCTGTGCTAAATCTTCCTGCATTTGATTCAATGGTGTTTTTCATCATTCTAACCCAAGTATTTGAAAATCCTTGTTCATTTTTTTCATAATACATTGGTATAATTTTATTTTCTAATGTATCATATATGCTTTTACTATCAGCTTCATCTTGGGCATCATAGCTTTGATATTTTGCATTTGTTCCTATTGTCCAGCCGTTTTTTTGGTTATACCCTTCAGCCCACCAGCCATCTAGTACGCTGAAATTTAATACTCCATTTATTGCTGCTTTTTGTCCACTTGTTCCTGATGCTTCTAATGGTCTTCTAGGAGTATTAAGCCATACATCAACACCTGAAATTAAGTATCTTGACATTCCTATATTGTAGTTTTCTAGTATGAATACTTTACCTTTAAATTGTGGTTTTAAAGATATATCATGTATGAATTTTATTAAGTCTTGTCCTTCTTTGTCTTTTGGATGTGCTTTTCCTGCAAATATAATTTGAACTGGTTTATTTTTTTCATTAAATATTTGTGTGATTCTTTCTAAGTCTCTAAATATTAATGTTGCTCTTTTATATGTTGCAAATCTTCTTGCAAATCCTATCGTTAAAGCATTTGGGTCAATATTTCCAACCATAGCTTCTATATCATCATATGCATAATTATATCTTCTAAGTCTTTCTATTGTTGAATTCTTAACTATTTTTAGTAATTTTTCTTTTCTTGATTGGTGTATATCCCATAATTTTTTATCTGGTATTTTGTCAATATTTTTCCAAACATTGTCATTTTGTATATTGTCTTGCCAATATGGTTCTAAATATTCATTATATAAATCTTTTACTGTTGGCGCTAGCCAAGAACATGTATGAACTCCATTTGTAACATAATCTATTGGAGATTCATTTGATGGTATTTCTGGCCAAACATTTGAAAATAGTTCTCTTGATACAGCTCCATGCAATTTACTAACTCCATTTTTCTTTCCTGCAATTTTAAGTGCTAATATACCCATATTAAATCCAGATGAGTTTATATCTGCATTTGGCTCCATTCCTAGTTTTAAAAATTCTTCTTTGGTTAGACCTAGTCTATCCCAATAACCATTAAAGTATTTTTCTACTAGAGCTAAAGGGAATATATCATTTCCTGCTGGAACTGGTGTATGTGTTGTAAATGCTGTCATTGATGACACTATATCTTTTGCTAAATCAAATGATACTTCTTTATATTTCATCATATTTTTTATAAGTTCTATTGTTAAAAATGATGAATGTCCTTCATTCATATGGTATACCGTTGGGCTTAGCCCTAATGTATATAATAGGTTTACTCCACCCATTCCAAGAACTATCTCTTGTTGTATTCTCATTTCTTGGTCTCCACCATATAAAGTTGAAGTAATATTTCTATATTCTGGCAAGTTTTCTTCTATGTCTGAATCCATTAAATATAGTGTGTTTCTTCCTACTTTAATTTGCCATACTTTTAAATATAGCCTTTTTTTAGGGAATTTTAAATATATTAGTAAATCTTTTCCTTCATGATCTTTTACAGGTGTTATTGGAAGTAGTGAAATATCTATTGCATGATATTCAGTTTCTTGCCCTCCATATCCATTTATTTTTTGATGGAAATATCCACTTTTATATAGTAAACCTATTCCTATAAGTGGTATACCCATATCACTACTAGATTTCATATGGTCTCCTGAAAGTATTCCTAAACCACCTGAATATATTGGAATTGTTTCGTCTAATCCATATTCTGCTGAGAAATATGCTATTAAATCATTTGTGTTATTTGGATAATTTTTCTTGAACCAAGTTTCTTTACTATCCATATAATCATTAAAGTCTTTTACTACTTTATCATATTCTTTCAAGAATTCATTATCTTTTTCTGCTTTTTCTAATTTTTCTTGTTGTACTAATTTTAAAAATTTTACTGGGTTTTTACCTACTCTTTCCCATAAATCTATATCTAACATTTTAAATAGTTTCAAAAATTCTGTATTCCATGACCACCATAAGTTATATGATATATCATATAATTTTGCTATTCTCTTTGGTAATTGTGGTCTTACTGTTATTTTATTAAATACATAAGACATTTTATTTCCTCCTTAGTTTCTCTCAAGTTATTACACTTATATTATCTACTAACAAAATGTATTTGTCAAATGGTTTTTGAAAATTTGTATGGAAAGAGGTGAAACCAACTGGTTCCACCTCTGAGATATTTACTGAAACAGTTTACTAAGAGCACGCCGATAAATGTCTTTTATGATTTCATCAGCACCGTCAACCAATTCTGTAAAAATAGTTGCACCTATTCCAGAATTAACTTCAAGTACATATAAATCATGTTCTGTTGTTTCAATTATGTCAATTGTTGCAAAGGTCATGTTCATGGCTTTACCAGCTTTAATTGCAAGCGATTCAATTTGGTTATACAAGTCACCTTTTTGCAATATAGTAGGCATCGCTCCACCACTTAAATTGTGTTTCCAAGAAATCTCTACTTTTTCTCCACAATCTGGAATATATTCCAAATCAATAGATTTAAG
>CALXZS010000143.1 GCA_944393305.1 uncultured Clostridia bacterium
GTAGATAAAAGATGGAACGAACTATTAGCTAAAGAAGAAATGACAAATAAATAAAATATTTTTGATTAGGGACGGTCCTTAAATGAAAAAATTTTTTTCATTTAAGGACCGTCCCTAATCAAAAATTATCTATGACACTTGTATAAAATGCAATTTTGATGTATAATACATTACTAGGTTAATTTGTTATGTATGTTGGAGGTAACTATGATAATAAATGATGAAGTATTGAATGAATTAAAAAATTCAGCAGGAGACCAAAAACAAGAAAGAGCACAAAAAATTGTAGATGAGAAAAAAGTGAAAATAACAAAAGTAACTTATGAAAATAAAAACAATTTCAGTATACATGCAAAAGTAAATGGAAGGCTAGATAATTACGATACATTCATAGAAATAAAAAATGGAGAGATAGAAAACTTAAGCTGTACTTGTCCAGATTATGAAGCTAGTTATGGAACATGTAAGCATATTTTAGCAACAGCTTTAGAATTAGAAGAAAACCCTTCATACATAAAATTGTTCGGAAAAGAAGAAGTAAAATTAGCAAATGCTAACACACAAAAAAATAAAGAAAAATATAGAATTTATAGGCAGATGATAAATTCTTTTTATATAGATGAGCAACAAGAAGAAACTAAAATAAAATATATAGAGGAAAAAATAAAAATAGAACCTAGGCTTATATATAAAGAAAATCTAAAAACATTTAGACTAGAAGTAAGAATAGGCAATAAACAAATGTATAAAATAAAAAATTTACCAGATTTTTATACAAGAATGATGAATAAAGAGACATATAAATATGGAACAAAATTAGAATTTGTTCATACAAGAGAGAATTTTGCAGAAGAGAGTTTACCTCTTTTAGATTATATAATAAAATATTCAGAAATTATAAAATATGCAAATGAAGCAGAAGAAAGATATTATACAAATGTGCTAGACAATGCATATATAGTAGTCTCAAATTCTGGCTTAGACGAACTTTTTGATATATTAAAAGGTAAAGAAATAGAAGTGTATAGCGAGTATTCCACAGATAGAGTAAAATTTGTGGATAGTAAACCAGAAATAAAATATTTTTTGAAAGAAAAAAGTCATGAAGAATACAAACTTGAAACAAATATAGATGTATTTGATTATCTTATTATTCAAGGAAAAGAATATAGTTATTTCTTGCAAAAAAATAAATTATACAGATGTTCAAAAGAATATGAAAATTCTATAATTAAATTATTAAACACATTTAAAATAAATTTGACTAAAGAAATAGTATTTAGAAAATATGAATTTGCTGACTTCTATTCTTTAGTAATGCCTCGAATAAAATATGAAATAAATTTAGACCAAATTGACCAAGACGAATTACATAAATATATGCCTAAAAAGCTAAAAGTAAAGGTATTTTTAGATTATAATAAACAGAACTACATAACAGCAGATATAAAATTTATGTATGATGATTTTGAATTTAGTCCATTTGAACAAATAGATACAAAAATACCTAGAAATGCAATAGAAGAATCAAAAGCGCTAGATTTATTCAGTCGTTCAGGATTTATGTATGACCAGAAGAATAATAAATTAGTATTAGTAAAAGATGACGACATATATAATTTTTTACAAAATGATATAGAAAAATATATTTCACATTTTGAAGTTCTAGCAACAGAAAAGTTTAAAGCAAGGCAAATAGTAAGACCAAAAATAAATTCAATAGGTGTAAAAATAGAGAATAATTTATTAAGCGTAGATTTATCTAATATTGATATAGACAGAACTGAATTAGTAGAAATAATGAAAAAATATAAACTAAAGAAAAAATATCATAGACTAAAAAATGGTGAATTTGTAGAATTAGAAAACAATGAAGCTATGGACATAATTAGCAAAATATCAGATGGTACAAATATAGGATATGAAGAATTACTTGCAGGAGAAGTAAAACTTCCTATTTATAGAGGTCTTTACCTTGATAGAATTTTAAAGAAAAATGAAAATTTGGTTGTAAAACAAAGTGAGAAGTATAAGCAATTAATAGATGATGTATATAGTAGACAAATATCAGATAAATATATGATTCCAAAAGGAATAAATGCTGACCTTAGAGAATATCAACAAGTAGGTTTTGATTGGTTAAAAACATTGGATGAATATAACTTAGGTGGAATATTAGCAGATGATATGGGTCTTGGAAAAACAATTCAAGTTTTAGCAGTAATAATGTCGTATATTGAAAATACAAAGAAGGAAGAAAGATTACCTACTTTAGTAGTATGCCCAAGTTCACTTTCATTAAACTGGAAAGAAGAAGCGGGAAAATTTACACCAAGTCTTACAACATTAGTAATAAATGGAGACTCAAAGCAAAGAGAAAAATTAATATCTAGTATACCTAAATATGATATAACAATAACATCATATGACTTGTTAAAAAGAGATATAGATTTATATAAAAAATGTAATTATACATTTAGATACATTATTGCAGATGAAGCACAATATATAAAAAATAATAATACGCAAAATGCAAAAGTAATTAAAGAAATAAATGCATTAACTAGATTTGCTTTAACTGGAACACCAATAGAAAACTCACTTTCAGAATTATGGTCAATATTTGACTTTATAATGCCAGGGTACTTATTCTCATATAATAAATTCAAAATGCTATTTGAAACACCAATAAGCAAAGATGAAGACAAAAGTGTCATGGAAAAATTAAAGAATATGATAGAACCATTTGTTCTTAGAAGAATAAAAGAAAATGTGCTAACAGAATTACCTGAAAAAACAATAACTGTGCTAAATAATGAAATGACAGGAGATCAATTAAAAATATATTTGTCGTATATGCAAAGCGCTAGAAAACAAGCTAAAGAAGAAATAGAGGCAAATGGAATTGCAAATAGCCAAATAAAAATATTAGCACTACTTATGAGACTAAGACAAATATGTTGCCATCCAGGGCTATTTTTAGAAAATTATGAAGGAGAAAGTAGCAAATTAAATCAGTGTATGGAAATAATAAAAGACGCTGTAAATGGAGGACATAAAATACTACTATTTTCAGGATATTCTTCAATGTTTGCTTATTTAGAAAAAGAATTAAAAGAAAATAATATAGAATATTTTAAACTAACAGGACAAACAAAAGTAGAAGATAGAATGGACTTGGTAAACAAGTTCAATAATGATGAAAATATAAAAGTATTTTTAATTTCACTAAAGGCAGGAGGAACTGGATTAAACTTAATAGGCGCAGATATGGTAATTCATTACGACCCATGGTGGAATTTGTCTGCTGAAAATCAGGCAACAGATAGAACTTATAGAATAGGGCAAAAAAGAAATGTTCAAGTATATAAATTAATTACTAAAAACTCAATAGAAGAAAAAATATATAATTTGCAAGAGAAAAAGGCTAAACTTGCAGATGATATGTTATCTACAAAAGAAACATTTATAAGTAAACTTTCAAAAAATGAGATTATGGATTTATTTGAATA
>CALXZS010000144.1 GCA_944393305.1 uncultured Clostridia bacterium
TCTACATATGAATTTGTTATTGTTATATCTTTTGCAAGCATATCACATTCATTGTCAATACCATATGTTTTTACAGTACAATTTGGTGCTAAACTAGGCACTTTTATTGTGTTTATATCATCTATATTGATGAACCCTAATGGACACATATTAAATAATTTTACTTTTGAATTAAAGTAATCTTCCATATCTGAATGTTCTTTTTCACTTATATGGTCTTCTGAGAAGTTTGTAAATACGCCTATATTAAAGTCACATCCATCAACTCTATGTAATTTTAAACTTTGTGAAGATACTTCCATTACGCAAGCTTTGCACCCTGCTTCCACCATTTGTGCAAAATATGATTGTAATTTTATACTATCTGGAGTCGTTCTATCACTATCTTCTAGTTTTTTATCTCCTATATATGTTGCTATTGTGCCTATTAATCCTGTTTTTATTCCTTGTCTTTCTAAAATTGATTTTATCATAAATGTTGTTGTTGTTTTACCTTTTGTTCCTGTAATTCCTATAAGTTGCATTTTTCTTGATGGGTTATCATAATAATTACATGCACAAATTGCTGTTGCTATTCTTGTATCTTTTGATGTAATTATATTTATTTCATCTGGTATTTGTTTTATTATTTCTTTAGCTTTTTCTTCTTGAATTAATATTGCTTTTGCTCCATTTTCAATTGCTTTATTTATATATTCATGACCATCTGTATCAAAACCTTTAATTGCTATAAATAAATAGCCAGGTTTTACTTCTCTGGAATCATTGCTTATTCCTGTTATATCTACTTCTAAATCTCCCTTAGCTTTTAGTCCTTCGATTCCTGATAATATATTTTTTAATTCCATAATACTCTCCTTTTACTGTATATAATATATCCATTTTATATTATACACTTAATTTTATTAAAAAAACAAGATTATATGCAAATAATCTTGTTTTTTATTCCCAACTATAAATTTCTAACTGTTGTTTAAACATTTTATCCCTTGTAGTGTATAATCTTAAATTTTCATTTTTCTTTATAATTTGGTTAACTTTCCATAAACCTAAACCATGGAATAATTTATTTTTCTTGGTTGAAAATCCCTTTTCTTTAATTTTGTTTATATCTATAAGATAATTTTTGCAAGTATTTTCTATAACTACTAAATTTCTATTATTATAATTATCTTTTAAAAATTTGATACTTATTATTTTTTCTTCACAATCTTTTGCTGCTTCTATTGCATTGTCTAATAAAACTCCTAATATTCTACATAGTTCATATGTTTTTATTTTTAAAGAATTGAAGTCAATATATACTTCTAAATTTATTTTTATATCATATTTCTTTGCTAGCAGATATTTGTTATTTATCAAGTTATATATTGCTGGGTTGTTTATTATTTCTTTATCAAATGATTTTATATTGTTTAGTTCTTGACATTCACATATTACATCATTGTACATTTTTTGCAATCCATCTAAATCTTTTGTTGCTATAAATCCTCCAAAGCCTTGCATTATATTTCCAAAATCATGCTTAAATGCACAAATGTTATCATAATTATGTTGTAATCTATCATTACTACTTTCTAAGTTATTTATTTCGTTTTTATCATTTTCTATTTGTATAGTTTTCATCATACTTGTTGTACTTATAAAATAATATGCAATTAATAGTACGATATCTAATAAATATATTGCATTTGGTATTGTTTGAATACAATTAAGAATTTCAAATTCATTAATGATTATTAATATAGTAGAAATAGTTGCAACTTCAATTATTTGCTTTTTAGAATTACCACTTATATATTCTGGTATATTAATTGATATATTACATTTCTTTAAAATTATATAGATTATTAATTTTATTAGAATTGCTATTAAGGTTATATTTGCAATAAAATAGAAATTATTTACAGCGCTTGCAAAAGAGTTAACATTACATAATTCTGTAAATGCTTTTATGCTAATTAATTCGGTTACAGAGAAAATGATCACATTTATTTCCTCAGCAAATAATATTTTTTCTGTATGCACTTTTAATATCTTTTTGTAAATTAGGATTTGTGTTAAGACTTCTATAATTTTATGAATTCCAATAGGCATAATGATTCTTGTAGCCGAAAATAAAACTGTTTGAAACAACCAAATTTTAGTAAACTTTACTTCCTTTAGATTTAGAATTTGCACAAGTATTTTGTTTTGAAGAAACATTGTTATTAATGTGAATAATATTGTTGTTATACTTAATATTATTCTATTTTCTTGTATTAATATTATATCCATGATATTCGCTTCCTTTGTTCCAATTTTTACCATATGTTCTATATTAATACATATTTATATATTTTTCAAGTCTTTTTTACAAATTTTAACAATTTTTTTATAATTAGTGTTACAATTCACAGCTAAAATAATCTGCTTAGACTTTAATATACATTCTTTCGCATTTCACTTCGCGGTTCGCTTGCGCTTCAGCGCTCGCACGTTACACTCCGCTCCTACGTCGCCTACGCTCACTTGAAATGCTCAAGAACTGATATTAAAGCTATGAATAAAATTAAAGCTATGCTTTGGGGGACACCTCCCAAAAACAGCTCTAAAAAACTTGCTAATTTTTTGTTATTATTTTATAATTGCTTTATATTAGAAAGGAGTGGTTTTATGACACCTCATAATGAAGCTAAAAAAGAAGATATCGCAGATATAGTACTAATGCCTGGTGACCCACTTAGGGCTAAGTACATTGCAGATAATTTTATGGAAGATGCTAAATTAATTAATTCTGTTAGAAATATGTTTGGGTACACTGGATATTACAAAGGAAAAAGAATTACTGTTTTTGCATCTGGTATGGGTATGCCAAGTATGGGAATTTATGCGTATGAACTTTACAAATTTTATGATGTAAAAAATATTATTAGACTAGGTTCATGTGGTGCTTATTCACCTGATTTAAATATTTTTGATACTATTTTAGTAGATAATAGTTATACAGAGGGAAATTTTGCATATGGATTAGAAGGAGTAGATTGCCACATTGCTAAAGCTTCTAACGAACTAAATTCTATTTTATTAGATACTGCAAAAGCAAATAATATTCACTTAATTTCAGGAGATGTCCTTTGTAGTGAGGTATTTGATTATTATGTAAAAGACTTAAATGCTTTAATTAATAGATTTCCTAAAGACCTTAATATAATAGGGGCTGAAATGGAATCTTTTGCATTATTCTATACAGCTAAATATTTAAATAAAAATGCATCATGCTTACTTACTGTTGTTGACTCTCATTACAAAAAGCAAGAAATTTCTGCTGATGAAAGGCAGAATTCATTAAATACAATGATAAAAGTTGCACTAGAGGCTAGTTTAAATATTTAGAATAAAAAATATGGTATGTTATTTTTCACATACCATATTAAGCTGTTTTTGGGAGGTGTCCCAATGTCATCAGTTTAAGAAAATAAAAAAATCAAAATCAGTATTAGATTAATCAAATTTTATCTAATATTGATTTT
>CALXZS010000145.1 GCA_944393305.1 uncultured Clostridia bacterium
CTAAAAGGCAGGAAAGAGATACAGAGTGTATCTCATAAACACATAGAAAAACAAGTTTTCTAGTCCTCTGTAAACAGCGAAAATATACAGAGAAAATGCAGAATAATAAAAAATGCAAAAATTAAAGCAAGAAAAATTAGTGCTAGATGAAAGAAACAAAACAAACAGAAAACTTAGTCTAAATAAGCTAAAACGATATCTTGAAAATGGAGAAATTATAACAGAATTTGATAAAGATGCTTTTGAAGTTTTAGTAAAACAAGTTATAATTGGTGGATATGATGAAAAAGATAAAGCAGATCCAAAACAAGTAACTTTTGTGCTAAAAAATGAAAGTAAGATAAATTATGAAGATTATCTACAGTCAAGCAACGATATTAGTCAAAAAAGTCTACAGATGAGCGACCACACAAGTGAACGTAGGCGACGTAGGAGCGGAGTGCAACGTGCGAGCGCTGAGCGCAAGCGAACCGCGAAGTGAAATGTGAAAGAATGTATATTAAAGTTAAAAATAAAATTAAAGCTGTGAACAGTAACAAATTTATATATAAAAGACAAGGTTTACTTCAAAGACTTGTCTTTTTTTATTTCTATGTATATAATAAGAAAAAAACGGAGGAAGAAGATGAAAAAAATTATAAATAGCAAATTTACACCATATATATTAATAATTTTACTAACAATTGTAATTTCAGTTCCAATTTTTACAATGAATTTATATTTAAATAATGAAGCAACCTTACATATGTCAAGATTTTTAGCTGTTGATGGAATTATAAAAGACGGAGTATTTCCAACAATAATTAATTATAAATTTATGGAAGGCTTTGGATATGCTTTAAATTTATTTTATGGACCATTAACAACATATATTCCAATAATATTTTTAAATATATTTGGAACAGCAGGAATGGCTTTTAAAATTTTCTCAGTTTTAACAGTCCTTATTTCTGGTATTACTATGTATAAATTTATGCTAAGTGTAACACATAGAAAGTCTATGTCAATAATATCAGCACTAATATACATTTCTGTGCCATATAAATTATCTAATATTTATTCAAGAAATGCAATTGGTGAATTTACTGCTTTTATTTTTATACCAATTGTTTTTGAAGGCTTATATAATTTAATTCACGGAGATAAGAAAAAGCATTATTTATTAATTATCGGTGTAGTTGGACTGGTTTTGTCACACACAATCACTACTATATATGTTGCACTTTTTGCAATAATTTATGTACTTTTAAATATAAAAAAGCTTAAAGATATTGAAATTTGGAAAAAAGCAATAGTGGATATAATAATTACTTTTTTAATTTGTGCATTTTATGCTATTCCTTTATTAGAACATTGCTTTGGAGGAGAATACGCTATATTTTCTGGGGAAAAAATGGGTTCAACTGGAATGGATGTTTATTCATCAGCACTAGGATTAAAAGAATTATTTGCAAATGAAGCAGGCAATCAGGAAATAAGATTTTCTATTGGAATTGTTACATGTATATTAACTTTACTTACATTTTTCTGTGCTAAAAAAGTGAAAAAAGAGCATGATAAAATATATAGTGACTTTTTGATTTTAGCCATAATTTCACTTTTTATGTGTACAAAATTATTCCCATGGGTAATAATGCCAAGTTTTCTTACTGTAATACAATTTGCATGGAGAAATCTAGGATTTTTCGCATTTTTCATATCTTTAGTATGTGGAATTAATGCAGTAGTATTCGCAGAAAATATAATTAAAGAAAAAGTATGGAAAGAAACATTTTTATTTGGAATAATTCTTAGTATATTTGTTTTTGCATTTTTAGGTGTATTTAGAGATTTTAGGTTTGATGATATTTCTAAAGAAAGTGACTTAGATAGAAAAGTAAGAGAAAGAGAAACTATTGGTGCATTTCAAGTCAATAGAGAATATATGCCTTTAAAAGCTTTAAATAATATTAAATATGTTATGGAAAGAGAAAACAAAACATATGTATTAGAAGGTAGTGCGGATATAGTTTCAGAGCAGAAAGTAAAATTAGAAGATAATATAACTTTAAATAATGTGACAGATGAAACAGTATTAGAATTACCATATCTTTATTACTTAGGCTATGATGCAAATATTTCTTATGATGGGGGAGAAGAGGAAGATATTGAAATAACTGAATCTGAAAATGGATTTTTATCTGTTAAATTAAAAAATAGTAGTACGGCAAACTTAACTATTAAATATACTGGAACAGTTTTAGAAAAAATAAGCTATATTATTTCAGGTTTAGGAATAATTTTGTGTATAATATATATTTTTAGAGAAGGAAAGATTAATGGAAGAAAAAAAGCAGCCACAAAAAGTTAAAGATTTTTTTAGTAAAAATAAGCACTATGTATTTATAATAATAATAAGTATAATAGTTTCTATTCCTATGTTTATGCCTAATTTTAATATGCAATATGATGATGGAATTCAACATATATGTAGACTTATAGGGACAGAACAATCTATAAAAGAAGGACAAATTTTCCCTGTGATTATGTCAAATTTCTGTAATGAGTTTGGCTATTCATGGAATCTATTTTATAGTCCACTTACTGCGTATGTACCATTAATTTTTAGAATATTTGGAATAAGTTTTGAAATGTGTTTAAAATTGTTTATATTATTAGTTAGTATGCTCACAGGAATATCTATGTATTTCTATATTTTAAAAATTACTAAAAAGCAAAATATAGCAATATTAGCAGGAGTTTTATATATACTTGTGCCATATAGACTTAATGACATGTATTTTAGAATGGCAATACCAGAACTTACAACTTTCATATTCATTCCAATGGTATTTAATGGACTTCATACTATAATAAAATTAAAGAAAAAGACATCAATTTTAATTTGGCGGAGCAGTTCGGAATGATACTTACACATAGCATGCTTACAGTATACTTAGCTATGTTCTGTGTTATTTATTTGATAGTAAATATTAAAGATATAAAAAAAGACGAAATTATTACACTTTTGCAAAATGTACTTTGGATTTTATTATTAACTTGTTTTTATTGGGTGCCACTTATAGAAAGCAAATTTTCAGCAGATTACGAAGTATTTAATGAAGAGCATATGGTTAGATATGATGCAATGGTTTTATTAAAACCTACATTGGGAGAGTTGTTTATTCAGTATAAAGGCAGAATGATGTACGGCTTGGGAATAGTACTTATATTTGGCTTAATACTAAGCATATTTACAATAAAAAAAGCAAAAGAAAAGAAAAACATAATATTATTTTTAGTGCTGGGAATAATTTCAGCAATCATGTCACTAAACTTTTTCCCATTCGAAAAGTTACCAAGTATATTTACAATGATGCAATTTTCATTTAGAATGTTAGAATTTGCTTCCTTCTTCTTAGTTGTTGTTTCATCAATTGCTCTAGGAAGAGAAGTAGAAAAATTTAATATTTATACAGTAATTACATTAACTTGTATTTCTTTATTAGTTCT
>CALXZS010000146.1 GCA_944393305.1 uncultured Clostridia bacterium
AAAAACAGCTTTATATAAAATTTTTATATTTATCTTGTAACTTATTTATTCCTTTGATATAATAGCCTCATATAAAGGAGGCTATTTTTTATGTGTGAATGTATTGAAAAGAAAATCAAAGAAGAAATGAAAGAAATATTAGAAGTATACAAAGTAGACAAAGAAAACTTAATACCAATACTAAATGATGTTCAAGAAAAATATGGGTATATTCCAAAATTAGCACAACTAGAAATTTCGAATTATTTGGGAGTACCAATGGCAGAAATATATGGAGTAATAACATTTTACTCAAGATTTACATTAGAACCAAAAGGAAAATATAATATATCTGTTTGTTTAGGAACAGCATGCTTTGTAAAAGGCTCACAATCAATATTAGATAGACTAAAAGACAGATTAAAAATAGAAGAAGGAAAAACAACAGAAGATGGAAAATTCTCAATAGACACAACTAGATGTGTTGGAGCATGTGGCATAGCACCAGTATTTACAGTAAATGATGAAGTTTATGGTCATGCAACAGTAAAAAAATTAGATGAGGTATTAAATGAATTAGAAAAAAAGAACTAATTTAGTAAAGGAGGTATTAATGAAAACTTTAGAAGAAATAAATAAAATAAGGTCAGAAAAAAGAAAAGAATTAGATTTAAGAAAAAATACTAATGCAGATACAAGAGAAAAACATATTTTAGTATGTCAAGGAACAGGATGTACATCATCAAAATCACCAGAAATATTAGAAAATTTTAAGAGATTAATAAAAGAAAAAAATATACAAAATGTTAGAGTTATAAAAACAGGTTGTTTTGGACTATGTGCAAAAGGACCAATAGTAATAATAAGACCGGAAGATACTTTCTATGCAATGGTTACGCCAGAAGATTGCGAAGAAATAATTGAGTCACACATAATGAATGGCAAGTTAGTCGAGAGATTATTATGCAAAGATATAGATGGTAGTACAGTAAAAAAACTAGATGACTTAACTTTCTATAAAAAGCAAAAAAGAATAGCACTAAAAAATTGTGGAGTTATAAATCCAGAAGATATAGACGAATATATTGCATTTGACGGTTATAGAGCATTAGCAAGAGTTTTACTAGAAATGGATGGAGACGAAGTAATAGATATAATAACAAAATCAGGACTTAGAGGAAGAGGTGGAGCAGGATTTCCAACAGGTAAAAAATGGAGAAGCACCAAAGACTCTAAAGGAAATGAGAAATATGTTGTATGCAATGCAGATGAAGGTGACCCAGGAGCATTCATGGATAGAAGTATACTAGAAGGAGACCCACATGCTGTACTAGAAGCAATGGAAATAGCAGGTTTTGCAATAGGTGCTAAAAAAGGTTTTATATATGTAAGAGCTGAATATCCAATTGCTGTACAAAGACTAAAAATTGCAATAGAACAAGCAAGAAATTATGGAATACTTGGAGAAAATATATTTGGAACAGACTTCTCTTTTGACATTGAAATAAGACTAGGCGCAGGAGCATTTGTTTGTGGAGAAGAAACAGCACTTTTAGAATCAATAGAAGGAAAAAGAGGTCAACCAAGAGTAAAACCTCCATATCCAGCACAATCAGGTTTATGGGGAAAACCAACTCTTATAAATAATGTTGAAACATATGCAAACATTGCACAAATAATATTAAAAGGACCAGAATGGTATTCATCTATTGGAACAGCAAATTCAAAAGGAACAAAGGTATTCGCATTAGGTGGAAATGTAAACAATGTTGGACTTGTTGAAGTACCAATGGGAACTACATTAAGAGAAATTGTGTATGATATAGGTGGCGGAATACCAAATGGAAGAGAATTCAAAGCTGCACAAACTGGTGGACCATCAGGAGGTTGTATACCAAAAGAACATTTAGATACACCAATAGACTATGAATCATTAAAACAAATAGGTTCAATGATGGGGTCAGGTGGACTAATTGTAATGGATGATACAAAATGTATGGTATGTTTAGCAAAATTCTATTTACAATTTACTGTAAGCGAAAGCTGTGGAAAATGTACTCCTTGTAGAATAGGAACAAAAAGAATGCTTGAAATACTAGAAAAACTTTGCTCAGGAGAAGGAGAAGAATATGACATATATAGACTAGAAAAACTGGCTGTAAATATACAAAAATCAAGTATATGTGGACTAGGACAAAGTGCACCAAACCCAGTTATAAGTACAATGAAATATTTTAGAGATGAATTTAGACAACATGCCATTGAAAAAGAATGTAAAGCAATGGAATGTAAAGCTTTAGCTAAAATACAAATTGACGAAGACAAATGTAAGGGTTGCGGAATATGTCAAAAAAGCTGTCCTGTTGGAGCAATTGAAGGAGAAGGCAGAGATAAAAGAGTAATAAATCAAGCAAAATGCATTAAATGTGGTACTTGTATAAAAACTTGCCCATTCCATGCGATTGGATAAATTATATATATTATATTTATATCAATTGTATATTTAAGATTTTGCGGTTCCGCGTGAGCGTTCAAACGAGCTGGAAGGATTCCAGCGAAGTGCGTTTGGAGCTGTAAAATTCGAAGAATTTTAGCAGCGACCGCAAGGAACAAAAAATCTAAAATATACAATTATGATAAATAATTAACATAAATAAATTATGGAGGAAAATATGGTAAATTTAAAAATAGATGATAAAAAAGTAGTGGTGCCAGAAGGAACAACAATATTGGAAGCGGCTAGACAAGCAGGAGTAGATATTCCAACTTTATGCTTCTTAAAAGACATAAATGAAGTTGGCGATTGTAGAATGTGTATTGTTGAAGTAGAAGGAAGAAGAGGATTTGCAACATCTTGCATACAAACAGTAGAAGAAGGAATGGTAGTTCATACAAATACAAAAAATGTTTTGGAAGCAAGACATGTAATATTAGATTTAATAATTTCAAACCATGCAAAAGATTGCCTAACTTGTACACGTTCAGGAAATTGCGAATTGCAAGATTTAGCAATAAAATTTAATGTATTAGATAATGAATTTGTTGGAGAAAGGTCAGTACATAAAATAGACGATAAATCTCCATCAATAGTAAGAGATTTCAATAAATGTATTCTTTGCAGAAGATGTGTTGCAACATGTAAAAAAGTTCAACAAATAGGAGCAATAGATTGTATAGATAGAGGTTTTGACTCATGCATATCTACAACATATGACCATAGTTTAAATGATGTTAATTGTACAT
Organism: uncultured Clostridia bacterium; assembly: GCA_944393305.1. Taxonomy (GTDB): domain Bacteria; phylum Bacillota; class Clostridia; order TANB77; family CAG-508; genus CAG-793. Next base: position 3,223 of record CALXZS010000146.1, read on the forward strand.
TTTGTGGTCAATGTATAGAAGCTTGCCCAACAGGAGCACTTCATGAAAAAGAAAATATAAATGATGTTTGAGCAAGATTGAAAGACCCAGACACATATGTAGTTGTTCAAACAGCGCCATCAGTAAGAGTTGCACTTGGAGAAGAATTTGGAATGGAAATAGGTACAAATGTAACAGGAAAAATGGTATCAGCTCTTAAAAGTTTAGGATTTGACAAAGTATTTGATACAAATACAGGAGCAGATTTTACAATAATGGAAGAAGCAA
>CALXZS010000147.1 GCA_944393305.1 uncultured Clostridia bacterium
TTTTCACTTAAAAATGCATCAAATTTTTATGAGACATTTTTACTTAAAAATATATTAAATTTCTACCAATAAAGCATGAGACATTTTTACTTAAAATTCAAAAGCAAAAACGGGACATTTTCACTTAAAATTCACACCTTTATATTACAATTTGAATACATTAATTGACAAAAAACGACTTTAATATTACAATAATATTAGGTGAAATATATGGTAAGAAAGTCGAAATTATGGGTATATATATTAGTAACATTAATAGCCGTAGCATTAGTTATAGCTATTATTTTTGGTATTTACTATACAAAAAATATCTCATATGCTGCCGAAGAAACAAAGGCAAGTCTTGCCGTAGAAGTACCAATAACAAAAAAAGATAAATCAAAAGAAATAAATATAGATGAAATTGTAGAAAATAATACTAAGATTCAAAAAGTAGAAAAACTAGAAATGCAAGAAACAGACATAGAATTTACCACACAATATATAGAAAATTCATCACTTGCAAAAGGAAAAATTCAAGTATTACAGGAAGGTGTTGATGGAAAACAAAATTCAGTTTTAAAAAACATATATGAAGGTGATGAGCTAATATCATCAACACAAGTTTCATCTCAAATAACAAAAGCCTCAATAGACAAAATAGTTCAAATAGGAACAGGAGCATATTCAAATACATATGTACCAGTAGTTGGTGATGAATTAAAAGCAACATCAATAACATTACCTATTAGAGTAAACCCAGATGAAAATGCAGAAAAAATAGTTACAATAAATCAAGGAGATAAAGTTACTTTAAAAGCAAAACAAGGTGACTGGTATTATGTGGCTTACGAAAATTACTTAGGCTGGGCAAAAATGGATTGCCTAGAATATGTAAATCCTAATGGAACTGGAGATGGCGATGAAAATAACATTCAATATACAAAAGAACAGCTATCACAAAACCTTGGATTTAGTATGCTTTTAAATAAACCAAGTGGACTTACATTAGAACAATTTAAAAAGATTTTAGAAAATGACTCAAATGATAGAAATAATGTTTTTACTGAAAATGCTGAATATTTTTATTATATAGAACAACAATATAATATAAATGGCGTTTTCGTAGCGGCAGTAGGAATACACGAAAGTGCTTGGGGAACTTCAAATATTTCAAAATCTAAAAAGAATCTATTTGGATATGGTGCATATGATAGTGATCCATCAGGAAGTGCATACAATTTCCAATCATATGCAGAAGGAATAGATTTAGTAGCAAGAGTATTTGTGAAATATTATTTAAATCCAGCTGGAACACCAATTTATGGTGGAGAAACAGCAACAGGAACTTATTACGAAGGAGCAACTTTAACAGCAGTAAACAAAAGATATGCTTCAGATAAAAATTGGGCAAATGGAGTATTTAAATGGATGACTTATTTATATAATAAATTGTAATATTTACTTGATATTTTAAGCATATTAGTGTATTATATTATAAGTAACAAAGAAGGGAGAAAGAATATGAGAAAAGCAATTGCAGTTTTTTTCATTATTATTAGCATTTTAAGTATAAGTTCTGTATATGCGACAAATACTAATATAGAAGATGAGATAATATCAAATGAAACAAAAAGCCAATTAGTAGAAATTAAAGAAAATGAATTAAACTCACTAAAAGATTACCAAGTTTTATATAATAGTGATACATATGGCTTAGTTGCGTACATATTAGATAGAGTAAGAATTTACAGTATTCCAATCGGTTTTCTTGGAATAGCTGTTAGTGCGATATATCAATATGTTATAGGAATTAGAAAATTAGATGTAAGAGATAAAGGTTTTAGTGCAATGATAGGAATTGTCACTTTACTAATTATATGTCAAATCTTACCACTAATTTTCGCAATTGTTGTAAAAGGTTGGAGGGGTTAACGAATGAAAGTTTTATTTGCAGTAAGTAATGATAATGTTTCAAATTCAATAATAAAGAAATATCAACAAAAATATAAGGAGATAATAACAAGTAAAAATGTATATTACTTTAATGCAATAATAAAAGAATTACAAAAAGATAAAAGTTATGATGCTGTTGTTATTGGAGAGGATTTAGAACCTATATCTAATAACAATTATGACACAGTAGATAAATTTATATTTGATAAATTAGATAGTATAAGTGATGAAGCATATAAAAATACTGGTGAAGATATTCCAATAATTTTAATTTGTTCAGATAGAAGAACAAAATCAGATGCCTTATTAGTAAAATTATTTGGAATAGGTATTTATAATGCTTTATTAGGAAATGACAGAAATATTGAAACTGTTTGTAATTTAATAAATAAACCTAGAAGCAAAAAAGAAGCAAAAATATATTATAAAATAGATTCAGAAGATGTAAATTATAGACCAGAAAGCGAAGCAGAAGTTAGTGAAACAGAAATTCAAAATATATTAGCACATTATAAAAAAATAAGTAACAATGAGAAAAAATGTGTAGAAAGTTTTGATAGTATAGCTAGCCAATATACAGATTCTCAGCTAAGAATAATAATAAAGTTTTTACCAGCTAATGTAAAAGCAATATTAGAAAGAAATTCAGCAAAATATATACAACTTGTAAATGGAGGAACAGTACTTTCAAATGGTCAATATAAGCCATATGAAGTGTCAAACAAGAAAAACAATAAAAAGAATATGGACTTATTGACAAAAGACTTAGAAAAAACAAAATTATCACAACCAGTAATAATTCCTTCAACTATGAACATAGAAGCAGCAAATTCAGAAATGAGAAATCCTACACCAGTAAATAGACCAATGAATAATTTAGGGCAAACAAATCAAGTATACTCACCTTATCAAATGCCAAATCAAATGGCGGGACAAATGTCAAGCCCAGAAATGATGGGACAGCCAACTAGTACACCATATATGCAAGGTCAAACTGAAATAAATCCTTTTGCATTAGATAATACTGTTCAAAATAATAATGAAACTATTGAAGTAGAACCAGAAAAGCCAAAAAGAAGAGGTAGACCTAAGAAAATAACTCAAGAAGAGGCAGAAAATCCAGTAGTAAATCAAACAGTTCAACCAGCCAAAAGGGGAAGAGGTAGACCAAAAAAGAATGTAGTAGAACAACCAGTAGAAGTGCAAGCTGAAAAACCAGTAGAAATAAAATCAGAAAAACCAACAGTAGTGCCAGAAAATAGTATGGCAAAAACAGCAGATGATACAATAAATTTATTTGATTTAGGTGCAAATGCAACCCCAGAGCCAAAAATAAAAGAAAATGATGTTGCTCCTATAAATAATGTAGTACCAAATAATAATGCGATACAAACAAATAATGTCGCTTCAACCAATAATGTGGCACGAACAAATAATGTTGTTCCTGAAAATAATATGGCTGACAATAGTTCAGATATAAACCTATTTGGAATGGCAGATGATG
>CALXZS010000148.1 GCA_944393305.1 uncultured Clostridia bacterium
GATGAGCTTTTTTCTGTTGTTTCTTCAGGTGTAGTGGCTCTTGATGGTATATAATTAAATATTGCATCTCTATAATTTCCCCAACTTGTTGAATCATATCCTACTAACCTATATGTTAATTCTGTTCCATCGGATATTGTCGCTCCTGAATCTACTAACCATTCTAATGTTTCATCCCATAATGAACCCCATATCATTGATGTTATTACATTCTCATTATTACCTTTTAAATTTTTACACTTTTCAAACATTGTATACCATGTTTGTCTATTTATATCTGTGTTCATTTTTCTTACTACTGCTGTTGAACTTAAATTTCCTGTTTCATATCTTCCTATATAAAAACCTCCATATATTTGTATACTTTTGACTGTAATATAAAAATATTCTTCTAATTCTTTAGATAATAATTCATATTTTGTTTTTCCATTTAGGTAACTTTGCAAAGATGAATCTACATCATAATTTGTATTAACAAGAGTTGCATCTGGCTCTCTATCTTCAGTTTTGTCTGATATTCTCATTACTCCATCAGTTGTTTCTGACCAATTATTTGCACTTTTCCCTGAGCTTGAGAAATTGTAAAGTTTTCCCCACAATTTTCCATTTTCATCTACTCCATATATTCTTGATGGATCTTTTACTGGTACCCATACATATTGATTTCTTTCTTTTTGTAGGTTAAATACATTTATATCTGTTTGGGTTATTTCTCCTGTCGTTTCATCTGCTAATGTTTCTATTTCATTATTTGTTATTGTTAAGTTTTCTACTTCTGTTTCATTTTGATTTACTATGTTTTGGCTTTCCTCATCTTTATTTAATGTTGTAGTTGAATTTGTACTTGTTTCTGCCACATCATCTACTAAAATTGTACTCCAATCAACATCTCCTTCATATATTACTAATCCTGTATTTGCTGATGTTTCTCCTGGTACTTTTGATGCTGTATAGCCTTTTGGTATTGGTACTTTTATTGGGTTTCCCTCTTCATCTACGTCTACTACTGTTTCTCCTGATTCATTTACCGAAGTACTTTCTACCCAGGTTACTGTTTCCGAGTTTTCTTTTTCATCTCCTGCTAGAGCTGTTTTTCTTTCTGTATTTGTTGTTATTTCTCTTATTGTTGATACTGCTATTAGCACTCCTATTATTATGCATACAAATATTGCTTTACTTAAATTAAACTCTAGTATTACTCTTCCTTGTCTTTTTTGCTTTTTATTTAATTTTTTCTTTTTATTATTGCTATTTTTTTCCATATTGGCTATTTTACCTCTTTTCTTTCGTCTACTTTTCTCATTATTATTTATAAATAAAAGCTATTCGGCAATACCTTATTTTTGCATGACCTTATGTATGCAAAACCAATATTACTAAATAGCTTCATGCTTCTTATTTCTACATTTTTCATTATTATATCATAATGAAATTGAGAGTCAATAGAATTTTTTGTATTTTCATGGTTAAATTTTTATATAAAGTCTAGCCCTCAAGATTTTTAGTTATCTCAACAAAAAACTCTGAATTCCATAAATTTAAAGAATCTTTATCTTCTATAAATGTTATAACATCTTCTTTTGCATCAGTATAATTTATTTCACTAAATTTTTTATTTAATAGAGTTTTTAATATATATATATTAAAATCCGAATTATCTGTTATTACCTTAGATTCAATCAATTTTGATCTGATCAATTTTAAATTTACTTTTGTTTCTTTAGATAAATAAAACACATAATCATATAAATCTCTACCTTTTGTCCTATAATTCCAGTTTCTGCATAATATTGCATGTATTTTTCCTGCAAATTGAGATGGTTCGTCATATAATCTAACTTGATGTGGTGAAGGTAATAATTTATATTTAAGCTCATATGTAGCACCACTTGGTGGATTTACATCTACCTCAAACTTGATTTTTATATTTTTTAAAGAAGTTATATTTTTCATATTTTGATTCGGAAAAAATATAAATATATGTTCTTTTGTATCTCCTTTTAAAAATGCTGAAAGGATGTTAGAATCCTTCGTTTTTTCCTTTTTAATAATATTTAAATTTAGACCGTAAGCCATTACTTCCTTTTCAATAAAAGGAAAGTATTTGCTTAAATCAAAATTCATATTAGGTTTTAATAATGCAAAATCTAAATCTTCAGAGAATCTGTTTAGTCCATAGAATATTCTTAACGCTGTTCCACCATAAAAAGCTGCTTCATCAAAAAATCCTCCTCGGCTTAACCCACACAGAACAATTTCTTGTATAATTTCCTTCATAGCATTAATTTCATCTGTGGTATTTTTTATATCATATTTGGCTAACATACTATTTAATACACTATTCATTTTTTCAAATTCCTTTCCTTACTCAAAAATTCCGTTTGAAAAGATTAATTTTTAACCATTCTCCTCATATATCTATATAATAATTTTACATTTGTAGAATTATAAGAATTTGATATTTCTTCTATATCTTGTAAATTTAATTTGTTAAATTCATCCATATCTATTCTTAAATCATTAAATAAAACATTCTCTAATTCTTTCATATTTTTTAAAGGTGATAATGTATATAACTTATCACATAATGCTTTTTCAGGAGTTGCTATTTGATATGAATAATTACCTTCTTCTACAAGTTTGATTCCTAAAGGATACACTTTTTCTGGTACATCTCTATATAAATATGTACCAAACTGATTATTGTATACTTTTTTCTTTCTCTTATTACATGTAGCACTTGTAAAAGCTGTTACTTTTTCAGGAATAAGTCCATAATAAGACAAAGCAAAATCAAATGATAAATAAGAAGGTCCATATATGCTTCCTGCCAACAAATAACCATTTACTGAAGGATCAGTTTCATATAAACCATTTATTATTTTTATTAATTTTCCTTTTTTTATTTCATAACAAATTTTGGAATTTTTGTTAGAATATTCTTTTAAATTTTCCTTTACCATATTATTTGTTAATATCATATTTTCACCTCTTTTTATTATTTTATAATATTTTGTGGTGAAAATCAATGTTTTTTTTAATTTTTTTGTTTTTTTCTTACAACAACCTTCCCATTTACCTCCATGATAGAATCCTCGTTAATAATTTCTCCAACACTATCCACAGTAATTGTTCCTGATTTTGGATTTTTAATCGAATCAACATTTCCTTTAATATCCGCTTCCACTTCTGAATACTCAAAAGATAAGTCACATCCCTCCATAGTACAATTAATTAATTTTAAATTTTTACAATTGTATTTTTCATTTGAATTTAAATCACTCATATTTAATGTCATTCATATAATGGAATTATAAAATTCAAACTTGCATCTACCGAATTTGATGTTTCATATATTTCTCTCATATTGCTAG
>CALXZS010000149.1 GCA_944393305.1 uncultured Clostridia bacterium
AGTTCAAATAATTATATGTACATTTAGAGTTAGCAAGAAAGGATTGTATTTTTTATGAATAATTTTAAAAATTCTCTTTTACCAGTTATTGATAGTGATTCAAATATATTAATTTTAGGTAGTTTGCCAAGCGATAAGTCAATTGAGAAGTCTGAATACTATGGAAATAAGACTAATCAATTTTGGAATATTATTACTTTAATTTTTGATAATGAAAAAATTATATTTAAAAATTATGATGAAAAATTAAAATATTTGCATGAGCATCACATAGCTTTATGGGATGTGTATTCCTCTGCTATTAGAAAAGGGTCTTTAGATAATAATATTCAAAATGGTAAATTTAATGATATTATTGGAATTTTAAAACGCTATCCAAATATAACTAAGATAGTTACTAATGGTAGAGCTTCTCAAAAAGGTTTTGAAAAATATTTAAAGGTAAATAATTTTCATTTTAATTATTATTATGTTCCTTCTTCTAGTTCTTTAAATGCTAGTTTGAAGTTAAATGAAAAAGTTACAATGTGGAAGGAAGTTATAATTTAAGAGATTAACTTTTAAATTATAACTTTGCTATGCACTACTTAGGCTTCATTTTTAAGTATTTCTTTCACATTATCTGTCCAATCGAATAAACAATTTTCTAATTTTTCTATTTCATCTATTTTAAAATATTTTGCTTCATCTAGTTCACTTTCTTGAATTTTATATTTATTTAAAGGTAAATTCGTTTTTATATAATAAATAGAAAATCTTCCATCTTTTATTATGCTTGTTGTTAGCGGTTTTAATTGGTTTTTATCAAATTTCACTCCAATTTCTTCTGACGCTTCTCTTATAGCTGCATCAATTGTCGATTCCCCATAGTCTACTTTTCCAGCACACATTCCCCATTTTCCTGCTCCACTTACTTTTTGCATACTACGCTTTTCAAGTAATATTTCGTTATTTTCATTTATTACTACAATTCCTGCTATTGGTAAATATGTTCCTTCTGGAAATTTTTCTCTATTTTCCTTATTTATTTGCTCTAAAGTTACTATATTACCCGTGTTTTTTCCATTTTTATCCACTAATTCAAATTTTTCCATATGATGTCACCTCTTTATATTTTTATTATTTATTATGATATTATTCTCATATTTAGTAATTATTTTTGCTTTTCTAATATTCGTTTTGCATATAAACATTCTGCAATTACTTTTTTTGTTTTTTCTTTTGCTTCTTCAATAACACATTCTACTAGTTTTCTTGCAATTCCTTGACCTTGGTATTCATTGTTTACTTCCGTATGAACTATATTCCATGTATCATTTTGATTAATAAAATCGCATTCACCTATTTTTTTGTCATCATCATATGCTACTGATTTATTTGTTTCAAATTTTATTTTTATCATGATTGAACCTCTTTTTATTTTATATTCCTTTTCTTAAATTCCTCTATTAATTGTTTTACTGCTAAATCTCTATGATTATGTGTTGACTCAAATGTTTTTTCATCTAAATCACTCAATGGTTTGTCAAATCCATTTGGTATAAAGATAGGAATATATGTTAAACCTCCTAATTTTCCCATAGTTTTAGCAACTGTTCCTTTACATTCTCCTCTTGCTACTATTTTTTCTCCATCTTGAAGAATTGCTGTTAATACACATACAAAAGTGCATTTTCTTTCTTCTTCGTTTTGAAAATTTTTCATTTTGTTTAAAACTTTAGTTAAAATTTGAGTTTGAGTTGCATTTTCTCCAGCATATCTAGCTGAATAAACACCTGGTTCACCATTTAATTTGTCTATGCATAAACCAGCATCATCTGTAATAATGATTTTATCGTTTATGTTATTTTCTATGCAAAATTCTTTTATTGCTTTAGCTTTTATTTCAGAATTTTCTTCAAATGTTTTTCCATTTTCAATTATTTCTTTATTAAATCCTATATCTTTAAGTGTGTAAAGTTTTGCATTTACATGATTTTCTTTTAAAATTTTATCCATCGCAATTACTTTATTACTATTACTTGTTCCATATATTATATCCATGATTTCTCCTTTTTATATCTTAACTACTTTATACATTTATCTCAATTGGTTCTATATTTAATAATTCTTGATTTTCAAAAGTTAATTTTGTAATACTTGGTTCTTTTATCTCTATTACTTTATTATTAAAAATCAATTTCATTTCTTCATTTAATTCACACCAATTTGATAATAAAAAGCTTATTAAAGCTCCATGGCTTACTAATACTATTCTTTTTCCCTTATTTTCATTTAATATTTTCTGTACAAAAGCTGTAACTCTTTTTGTTGCTTCTTCACAACTTTCGCCTTCTTTTGCTTTCCATTTTCTATCTTGTAAATAAGCTTGCACAACTCCAAATTTTTTATTTTTCATCCATTTAGATAAATCTTCTAAATTACCTAATTTTCTCTCGTTTAAACTTGCGTCTATATTTATCTCAAGATTATTTCTATATGCTATATATTTAGCAGTGGCTTTAGCTCTTACATAACTACTTGACCATAGAATATCTATATTTTTTAATTCTTGGTTCTCACTTAACTTTTTTGACTGTTCTTCTCCTTTTACTGATAAAATGTACTTTTCATTCATCATTTGTGTAGTGTCATTAGTATTTTTTATTCCATTCTCTTTTAGTTCATCTGCATGCTTTACTAAATAAATTATAGTTTCCATATGATTCTCCTTTTAATTAATTTTATTTATTATATAACATATATAAACAAATTACTAGCGAACACAAAAAAAAATAACAGATAATTACTTATCTGCTACTTTTATGGCTCCTTTGTGAGAGACGTTTTCGAAAAGCCTATCGCAAAAAGTTACTTATTTCCGTTTCAAATGTAGTTATAGCAATATATTGCAAGAATTGTATGTACAAGTTGGCAATTTTTTGCTACACCTGTTGTTTATAATTTAACATAATTTTTAAAATATTGCAAGAAACTATTTAACTTTTTTTATAAATAGAAAGTTAAAAGATTCTTTTCTTCCTATCATATTTTTTATAATAGTATCCTAATCAAATGTAATTCCTAGTTGTTCATCACCTATTTTATTGGAATTGATTACATAAAAATCTTCTTCTTCATTTATATATTTTCCCAATTTTCTTCAAAACATTGATATTACGTATTTTGTAAAAAACCGATTCTATTAGTACAGTATTAGCATCATAGCATAATTTATAACATCTTTTCATTAATATCTCTTATTATTTATTTTTATACGTCAAAATTATTAACTAATTCTTCTGCCCATTGATTACCAATTGCACGATTTT
>CALXZS010000150.1 GCA_944393305.1 uncultured Clostridia bacterium
TTGCTAAAATGATTGCAAGTAAATCCTATGTTATATAGAATTTACTCAAGGTTTCAAGCTTTTTCATTTGGGAGATCCCTTCGGGGGTCTCCATTTTTATATAAAAATATTGGTCAGTTTAATTGACATTGAAAAGTTTTAAATATATACTTAATATGAACCAAAGATAAAGATATAAATGTAATATTCAAGGAGGCAATCAATGAAGGATTTAATTGAAATAAGATGGCACGGAAGAGGAGGACAAGGTGCAAAAACAGCATCATTACTATTAGCAGATGCTGCATTCAATACAGGAAAATATATTCAAGGATTTCCAGAGTATGGACCAGAAAGAATGGGTGCACCAATTACAGCATATAACAGAATAAGTACATCACCTATAAGAGTACATAGCAATGTATACAATCCAGATTATGTAGTCGTAGTAGATGATACATTACTTTCAGCAGTAGATGTAACAGCAGGGCTAAAAAAAGAAGGAGCAATAGTAATTAATACAACAAAAGGAATTGATGAAATAAAACCTCTATTAAAAGGTTATGAAGGAAGCGTATATACAATAGACGCAAGAAAAATATCAGAAGAAGCATTAGGAAAATATTTTCCAAATACACCAATGCTTGCAGCCATTGTAAAAGTTACAGAAATTATGCCAGATAAAGATTTTATAGGAGATATGAAAGGTTCTTTTAAGCATAAATTTGCAAAAAAACCAGAAGTTATTGAAGGTAATATGAAAGCAATAGAAGTTGCTCTAAAAGAAGTTAAGAAAGTGCAATAAAATATAAAAAATGGGTTAAAATACCATTAGAAAGGAAGAAAAGTATGGAAATTAATAATAATACACCATGGGAAGAAATGACTCCAGGTGGAACAATCTATGATGCTGGAAACTCTAAGACTTTTAAAACAGGAGATTGGAGAAGTATGAAACCAATATATATTCCAGAAAAATGTAAACAATGTGGACTATGTTTTCCAGTATGCCCAGATGACGCAATTCCTGTAAACAAGGAGCAAAAAAGAGAAGATTTTAATTATGATTTTTGCAAAGGATGTGGAGTATGTGCAAAAGTATGCCCATTTGGAGCAATAACAATGGAAGAGGAGGGAAAATAGTATGAGTATAAGAGAGAGACTAAGTGGAAATGAAGCAACAGCATATGCAATGAAGCAAATAAATCCAGATGTTGTAGCAGCATTCCCTATAACACCATCTACTGAAATTCCTCAATATTTTTCTACATATGTAGATAATGGAGAAGTAGATACAGAATTTGTAGCAGTAGAAAGTGAACACAGTGCAATGAGTGCTTGTATTGGTGCAGAAGCAGCAGGAGCTAGAGCAATGACAGCAACATCTGCAAATGGACTAGAATATATGTGGGAAATGGTACAAATAGCATCAAGTATGAGATTACCAATTGTTATGGCATTAGTTAATAGAGCAATTTCAGGACCACTAAATATTCATTGTGACCATTCAGACGCAATGGCAGTTAGAGATAGTGGATGGATAATGCTATTTTCAGAAACAAACCAAGAAGCCTATGATAATATGCTAATGGCACATAGAATAGCAGAACATAAAGATGTAAATTTACCACTTATGGTTTGCCAAGATGGATTTATAACTTCTCATTCTATTGAAAATATAGAATTATTAGAAACAGAAGAAGTAAGAAAATTTGTTGGAACATATAAACCAGAAAATTATTTATTAAATAGAAAAAATCCAATAGCAATGGGTCCTATGGATTTACAACCATATCTTTTTGAACATAAAAGACAAGAGTGGGAAGCTATGAAAAATGCAAAACAAGTAATATTAGATGTTTCAAAAGATTTTGAAAAGCTAACAGGAAGAAAATATGATTTATTTGAAGAGTACAAGATGGAAGATGCAGAATATGTTATTGTTTGCATGAACTCAACAGCAGGAACAGTAAAAAATGTAATAGATAAATTAAGAGGAAAAGGTGTAAAAGCAGGGCTAATAAAAATAAGAGTATTTAGACCATTCCCAGGTGAAGAAATTGCAAAAGCACTATCAAAAACAAAAGCAATTGCAATTTTAGATAAAACACCTATATTAAATTTAACAGGTGGACCTTTATATGAAGATATTACATCTGCAATGTACACAGAAAAAATTAATATCCCAACAATAAACTATTCATACGGAATTGGTGGTAGAGATGTAACAGAAATGCAAATAGAAAGTGTATATGAAGATTTACAAAATTTAAAAGATATGAAAGATCCATATAGATTTTTAGGATTAAAAACTAAATAGAAAGGAAATAAAGACTATGTATAATGTAAAAGAAATAGTAGCAAATAAACCATCAAGGTTTACAGCAGGTCATAGAATGTGTGCTGGTTGTGGTGCTCCACCAGTAGCTAGAATGATATTAAGAGCTGTTCATGAAGAAGACCATGTTGTCATATCAAATGCGACAGGATGTATGGAAGTTTCAACTTGTATTTATCCATACACATCTTGGTCAGACTCATATATTCATACTGCGTTTGAGTGCGCAGCAGCAACAGCTTCAGGAGCGGAAGCAGCATATAAATCATTAAAAAAACAAGGTAAATTACCAGAAGATGAGCATACAAAATTTATATGTTTTGGTGGAGATGGAGGAACATATGATATAGGAATTCAAGCTTTATCTGGAGCTATGGAAAGAGGACATGACATGACATATGTATGCTATGATAATGGAGCATACATGAATACAGGAATACAACGTTCATCTGCAACACCAAAATTTTCAGACACAACAACTTCTCCAGCAGGAACAGTAATCCCAGGAAAAATGCAATCAAGAAAAGATTTAACAGAAATAATGGCAGCACATCATTTACCATATGTTGCACAAACAGCAGCATATATGAACTTCAAAGATTTATATGAAAAAGCTGAAAAAGCTATATATACAAAAGGTGCAAAATTCTTAAATGTTTTAGCACCATGTCCAAGAGGATGGGGTTACCAAACAGAAGACTTAATGAAACTTAACAAATTAGCAGTTGATACATGCTATTGGCCTATGTATGAAGTTGAAAATGGTGTATATCATATAACATATAAACCAGCAAAAAAATTACCAGTTGAAGAATTTTTAAAACCACAAAAAAGATTTAAACATATGTTCAAACCAGGTAATGAATGGATGATAGAAGAGTTCCAAAAAGAAGTAGATAAAAGATGGAACGAACTATTAGCTAAAGAAGAAATGACAAATAAATAAAATATTTTTGATTAGGGACGGTC
>CALXZS010000151.1 GCA_944393305.1 uncultured Clostridia bacterium
TTACTGTTAAAGATGTAAAAATACAACAAGAAAAAACGACAGTACCAAATAATGCAAATAGTAGTACAAATTCAAACTCAACAACAAATACATCAAACAGTGAAACAACAAATACCGAAAATGACTAGGTGAAAAATAATTTCAAAAAATAGGAGAAAAAATGGCAAAGAAAATTTTTAAAGAAGTTTTTATAATTTTATTAGTCTGTATAGCTATTATATTAATTATGGCAGTAATATTCTATAATTATATGCCAACCAATAAAATTATTCCTGCAAAGGTGACAGCATATAAAACACCTGAAAATATAGAAGCAGAAATAACAGAAGATACAATTGGAAGTTATACAACTCAAGAACAGGAATATACAATAGATGATACAGATTTATCGAAATATCAGGCAACTCAGAGTTATAACCCAGGAAAACCAGATCCTTTTGCTGAATATAGTGAAGCAAATGTTATAACCAATAATATAAATAATAGTGATGGAAGTTCATCAAATAATAATCAAAATGTTGATGAAAATGTCACAGACAATTATTACACATCACAGAATGTAAATACAGGTACAAAATAGCTGTATTTATATAAAAATAATTTAGGTAATATTTATTTTTTATAAATATATACAAATTTTTACTAAGGAGGGAATTTTTTATGTTTAAGAAAGAAAAAGGTATTACATTGGTTGCATTAGTTGTAACAATCATTGTTCTATTAATATTAGCTGGTGTAGCAATTAGCTTAACAATAGGACAAAATGGTATATTCACAAGAGCTCAAAATGCAACAGAAAGATGGGAAAAAGCTTCAACAAATGAAGCAGAGCAAATGAATGATTTTACAGATACCTATGATGAAGTTGTTGCAAACTTAAATTTAGATGATTAATCATTAAATTAAAAAATACTTCTATTATTTATAATAATAGTACTAAATATGGAGGTTACCTAAATTATTCGTATTTAGGTAACCTTTATTAAATATAAAGGATGGAAAAAATGAATATTCTATTATATATAATTATTTTTGCAATGGGAAGTGTTTTCGGAAGTTTTTTAACACTTGCAACATATAGAATACCATTAAATCAAAATATAACACATGAACGTTCCTATTGCCCAAAATGTAATCATAAATTAGCTTTCTTAGATATGATTCCAATTTTAAGTTATATTTTCCTTGGCGGAAAATGCAGATATTGTAAAACAAAAATAAGTCCAAGATATTTAATTATAGAATTACTTTCAGGAGTGGCATTTGTAATTTTAGCTTGGCTAGTAAGAATAAATGTATATACAATTACGATTCCAAAAATAATTGAATTTATGTTTGGAGCATTATATATAGTTTTCTTATTTTTAATAGCTGGAATAGACAAAGAACATCACAAAGTAGATAAAAGGGTTTTAATATATGGTTTAGTTATTTCGATTGGATATATGTTATATTGGTTTGTTATAGATAGCACATTCAATCCAAATAGATTTATATTATATTTACTAATAATAGCTTTTATATTATTGCTTAGTACATATAGTTTAAAGAAAACCGGAAAAGATGAATATGAACTAAATGTATTAATTGTGTTAATCATAATGGTTTTCTTTACTTATGAAGTAGCAACAATAATTTCAGTAATATTTACAATATTAATAGTAGCTTTAAAAATTTTAGCTAATAAAATTTTAAATAAAAGTAAAAAATATAATATAAATACAACTAATCAACCTATTGCTCTATATTTATGTATAGCAAATGCGTTAGTAGTAATATTTATAAATATTCTAAGTCTAGTAAGGTGATTTAATGAAAGATAATAAAACAAAAATTAAAAAAGAAAAAGGTGCAACAGGTTTAGATGTAGCAACAGGAGTTGTAATTTTCATGCTATTTTCAACTTTTATTTTAACCTTATATGTTCAAATATATAAACAAACATCAATTATAAAAATACATGAGGATGCAATGGGATATATTATTTCAATTTGCGAAGATATAGATATGCGAAACTACGGAGATACAGAAGACCTACAACAATATACAGAATTAATAAAAACAAAAATAGGTTTACCAGAAGATAGATATAATTTGCAAATAAGTCAAGAAAAATATATAAGCACGCACCCAGATGCAGAAGATATAGTAAAAAGGTTAACAATAAGTATAACATATAATTTTGACGAAGAAGATAGAGTAATAACAGTAAATAAAATAAAAGTAAAAGAAGAAGAGTAGGTGAAATATGAAAACTGAAAAAGGTATAACTCTTGCCATATTAGCTATATATGTTGTGTTTTTTAGTGTATTAATTAGTTTACTTGCAGCATTAAGTAGCTATATTTATAACAATATTGGATATGTAAATGATAATAGTGTAGATGTTAGTGAATTTAATAAATTTAACAGGTATTTTATTGAAGATGTCAAAACAAATACACAAGCAGAAGTAAAAGAAACTACAAACAGCGAAGGCAAAAATATAGTTCAAATAACTTTTGAAGATGGAGATACTTATAGATATGTAGCAGAAGAAAAAAGTATGTATAAAAATAGACAAAAGATAGCAAAAGATATTCAAAGTTTTGAAGCCGAACAACTAACAAATACTGAATATAATAAAAAATATATAAATGTTAATATAGTAATCGGAGCTAATGATGAAGCAAATTACGAAAAAGAAATTGAATATGTATTAAAATATTGGTAATTTGAAAGGAGATTTTTTATGGCAACAGCACAAAGACAACCATTAGGAATTGAATTAGTAAGAAGAGGTATAGTAAGGCAGGATGATATAAGAGAAGCCTTAGAATACCAAAAAACTCATAGGGGAGAAAAACTAGGAGATATTTTAAATGATTTAAAATTAGCAAATCCAAGAGCACTTTTAGACGCAATGGGTGAAATACTTGGTGAAAAAGTTTTCTATTTGACAGAAACAGATGTAAAAATAGATATAGCTAGGTATATTTCTATTGATATTGCAAGAGAAGCAAATGTTGTTCCATTTGAAGTAGAAGATGGAACTATAAAAGTATGCTTTTCAGATATAAGCAATAAGCAACAAGTAGAAAGTATAAGATTACTAATGCTAAATAAAGGATTAGTAATGGATAAATATATTACTTTTAAAGCAAATATCGAATCTGTATTAGATACAATTTCAAATGTATCAACAGAATCAGAGTTCGCAATGATACGGGTTACATACTTATTAGTTCCTACGCCAAAGACCTGCA
>CALXZS010000152.1 GCA_944393305.1 uncultured Clostridia bacterium
ACCTATTGACCTACCACTTATATATATTTTTTCGCCTGTTTTCCCTAGAACAAATGATGCATTTATTCCTCCTATTGTTAAAAGTTCATCAGCTGCCTTTGCTGCAATTATATTTGCATTTTCATCATCATTTTCATAGCTTGAAATTGCTATTGTTTCATTTACTATTTCTGATTTTGATACAATGTCTGATATTATTTGATATGTTTTTAAATCGCTTTGGAACCATTTTTTTACTTTTATTATATCTACTCCACATTTTCTTAAATATGCTGCTGCTTCAAATGTTCTTACACCAGTTTTAAATGTAAAACTTTTTGTATCTAGCATTATGCCGGCATATAAAGCTTCTACTTCTAATTGAGTTAACTGAATATCTAGTTGTGAATATTCTAGTATTTCTGTAACTAATTCTGCCGCTGATGATGCATACACTTCATGGAATGTAAGTATTGCATTTTCAATATAGTCTGTACTTCTTCTATGGTGGTCTATTACCACTATTTTATTTACTTTATCTAATAGTTCTGGAGCTTCTACATAGTTCTTTTTATGGGTATCTACAACTATTAATAGTGTATTTGGAGTTACACTATCTAATGCTTCTTGTTTTGTTATAAATGCTTCTAAATATTCTCCTGTTTTCTTTGCTTCTATAATAAAATTGTCTATTCCTATTCCTGTTGTTTCATTAATTATCTTTGCCTCTTTTCCAAGTTTTTTACTTAATCTATATAGCCCCATACTTGAACCTATTGAGTCCATATCTCCATTGCTATGTCCCATTAATAAAACATTGTCTGCTTCACTAATTAATTCAGTTAGTGCATGTGAAATCATTCTTGCTTTTACTTTTGTTCTTTTTTCTACTTCTTGCGTTCTTCCACCAAAAAATTGGTATCTACCGTCCATTTTTACTATTGCTTGGTCTCCACCACGTCCTAGTGCTATATCTATTACTGTTCTGGCTGAACTTCCTTTTTCTGAATTTGTGCTTCCATCATCTGAAAAACCTATACTTAATGTTGGTTGTGTTATATCTGGTATATCTATTTTTTTGACTTCATCTAGTATAATAAATTTATCTGCCTCTGCTTCTTTTAAATATTTCTTTTCCATAACACAGAAGAATGTATCTCTATCTGATTTTATTATTAAGGAATTATATTTTGATCCCCAGTCATAAATATATTGCTCTATTTTGGCTGTTAACTGTGGTTTTGCTTCTGTTGATATTCTTTGACTTATTTCTTCATAATTATCTATCATTAGAATTCCTATACAAATTTCTGCATCTTTTTCTTTTTTTTCTAGTTTCTTTAAATATGTTTCATCTATAAAATATAGAATTGTTGTATATTCTTGTTCCTTTGAATGTGTTTTATTTGATTTTACATATGAGCCCATTATTTTGTAATCTTTATTTTCTATTTTTACGTTTGTTTCTATATTTCCTCTAACTTTTTCTTGTTTATTGTCTTCTGAATTTTCTATTGTTAGTTTTATTCCTTTTACTATTTCTGTTAGATATTCGTTTGTATTTATATTCATATTTTCGAATTCTGTTACAAATTTTTCGCTCTTCCATATTACATTTCCATTTGTTTCTATTATTACTAATGGAAATGGTGAATTTATTAATGTTGTTTTGGCTGTTGTGTTTACATTTAATGTTAGGTCTTTTAATTGTTCTGAAAGTTCTGCTTTTCTTTTTTTATTTGACCACATTGTATACCATATTATTAATGCATATATTATTATGCCTGGTATTATTAATTTATAATTTAAAACACATATGCCTATTATTAGAATTGCTATTATAACTAAATATATTTTGGTTCTTGATATAAACCAATTTTTTTTATTATTGTTACTTGGCATTTTTCTCCCCATTTTCTGCATTATTGTTATATTTTTTATACAATAATACAGTATATATTTTACTATTTTTATGTATTTTTGTCAATGCTAGTTAAATTTTCCTCTTTCATAATTATTGAAGTTTCATATTTTATATGATATGATATTTCAAAAAGGAAAGGATGAAAAAAATGAATATAAAGTTACGAGAAAAACTTTTGACTTTAATGAATATTTCTTCTAATCTAAAGGATTTACCTAAAGATGAATCTAATATTGTTTTACTTAATAAAATTAAGCAAATAGTTAATTTTTTATGTGATATACAAGTTGAGCAGAATTTAAAAACAGACTATATTGATTTTAGTGAAAATCAATACAATTCATCTTCATTAGCATATAAAAATATTACTAATTCTGACTTTATCAATGCATATTATGAAATATGTAATTTTGTAATTGATGATGGAAATATGCATGATAATAATATTTTTACACTTGAAAAAAGGGAATTATTAGGATTACTTGGTTATTTATATAAGAGTATCGAGGAAGAAGTTATAGCTGATATTGATATTACTGTTCCAACTACATCTATGCCTTTATATTTAAGATATATTTCTTATGATATGAGAGCTTTATCTCGCGGAATTGGACCTAATATTAAAGATCATGATTTTGAAATTAATACAGGAAATATTTGTGCAATTTTTGATAATAATACTTTTGAATTTAGAATAATTGATGTTCAAGATGATTATATTATTATTAAACCTACAATTTTTGTAGATGTAATTGATAAAGACGGAAAAGTTTTAATTCACAATGTTAATGAAATAAAGGTTGAGAAAAATAAAATTACTAGATTAGTACCTGCTTCTAAAACAAAGGATATTGTGGAGAATTATGTTTTTAGGTTTAAGAAATTATAGATTAATTGTATATTTAAAATTTCGTAGTTTCGCGCAGTTTGGAGCTGTAAAATTCGAAGAATTTTAGCTGCGACAGTAAGGAACAAGAAATTTTATAATATACAATTAGAATATAATAATTTAATAATATAAACAATAAAAGACCAATATACATTCTAGAGCATTTCAGCGAACGAAGCTGGCACAGCGTAGTGTAGCGTGCAAGCTGGAGCGAGTATATACGAGCGACCCGCGCCGTGAAATGCATAAGAATGTATATTGGTCTTTATTAAATAATTAAATATATATTACTGAAATCTAATATTTTTAATGTAAATACTTTTTATTCAGCACCTGATTCAACTTCTTCTGTACTAATATGTGTATTTTGATATCTTGCCATACCTGTTCCTGCTGGAATAAGTTTACCAATGATAACATTTTCTTT
>CALXZS010000153.1 GCA_944393305.1 uncultured Clostridia bacterium
GCAAAAGATATGGCAACAGGAAATCAACAACAAGTATCTATTACAGCATCTACAAATCTTACAGACGAAGAAATAGACAAAGCTGTAAAAGACGCAGAAGCACATGCATCAGAAGATAAAAAGAGAAAAGAAGAAATTGAAGTTAGAAATAATGCAGAAAGCTTAGTATATAATTGTCAAAAAACAATTGATGAATTAGGAGATAAAATCAGCAGTGAAGAAAAATCAAAAGCCGAAACAGAAATTGCTAATGTAAACAAAGCATTAGAAGGAAAAGATGTAGAAGCAATAAAGAAAGCAACAGAAAGCTTAACACAAGTATTCTATTCAATTTCAGAAAAATTATATAGCCAAAAAGCAGCTCAAAATGGAGCAGAAAATAATACAGCAGAAGGAAATACAACAAATGCTGAAACAACAACAGCAGAAGAAGAAAATACAGAAAATAAATAAAAGCTTTAGCAGGGTTATTCCTGCTTTTGCTTTAGTAATAAAGGAGAAAATATGGCAGGAAGTAAAGACTATTATGAAATATTAGGTGTAGATAAAAATGCCTCTGATGAAGAAATAAAAAAAGCATATAGAAAAATGGCAAAAAAATGGCATCCAGATGCGAACCCTAATAATAGAAAAGAAGCTGAAGAAAAATTTAAAGAAGTTGGAGAAGCATATGCTACATTATCTGATCCACAAAAAAGAAGAATGTATGACCAATTTGGAGCAAATGGACCACAAGGCGGAGCAGGATTTGGTGGATTTAACGGTTTTAATGGATTTAATGGTGGAACATATACATATTCTACAAGTGGATTTGGATTTGATGATGTTGTAGACGATTTCGTGTCATCAATATTTGGTGGAGGATTTGGAAGAAGCTCAAGGAGTGCAAACGCAAATGGTCCTAGAAAAGGAAACGATTTAAGATATAATGTTGATGTAAGTTTTGAAGAAGCATTTACAGGAACACATAAAGAAATAGTAGTTAATAAAAATGAAAAATGTGATACATGTCATGGTACAGGTGCAAAACCAGGAACAAGTGTACAAACTTGTTCAGTATGTCATGGAACAGGAAAAGTTAAGAAAAATCAATCGCTAGCAGGATTTGCTACTATTCAAACTGTTGTAACATGTGAAAATTGCCGTGGAACAGGAAAAGTAATACCAACACCATGTGAAACTTGTAAAGGAAAAGGAACTGTAAGAAAACAAGTTACATTAAATGTTGAAATACCAGCAGGAATAGACAATGGTCAAACTTTAGTTGTTCAAGAAAAGGGAGAACCAGGCATAAATGGCGGACCTTATGGCGATTTATATGTTACAGTTAAAGTAAAGAAAAGTAATATTTTTACTCGTAATGGAGATAATGTTGAATGTACAATACCAATTACAATAACACAAGCAACATTAGGAGCTAATATAAAAATTCCTACTGTAACAGGTGAAGAAGAAGAATTTACAATTCCTGATGGAACTCAAAGCGGAACAAAATTCACTTTAAAGAATAAAGGATTTAGAAAAATACATTCAAACTCTACTGGTGACTTAGTATTTACAGTTCAGGTTCAAACACCAAAAAAACTAACAAGAGAGCAAAGAGAACTATTTATTGAACTTGCAAAAACAATGAATGAACAACCACCAGTGAAAAAAAGAGGTTTCTTCGGATAAATTTTTAGTTTGGGACGGTCCTTAATCAAAAAAGGTATCAAAAAATATACTAAAATCCTTGACTTTGGGTATATTTAGTTATATAATATAAATATCATAATGAGATTGCAGAAAGAGTGGAGGCATAATCCACTCTTTCATTACGTAATGTAATTAGTAATGTAAAAATGGTAGACAATGTAAAAGTGGAAAGGACAAATATGACAGCTTTAGAAATAAAAGTGGAAGAATTAGTAAAACCAATAATTGAAAATTTGGGCTATTCTGTATATGATGTAATATATCAAAAAGAAGGAAAAGACAATTATTTAAGAATATTTATAGATAGTCCTAAAGGAATAGGTTTAAATGACTGTGAATTGGTAAATAATAGTATTACAGACATTCTTGATGAAAAAGATTACATAAAGGCACAATACTTTTTAGAAATTTCATCACCAGGAATTGAAAGAACTCTTAGAAGGGAAGAACAATTTAAAGAAAATATAGGTAAACAAGTTGAAATTCACTTGTATAAACAAATAAACAACCAGAAAACAATTACTGGAATTTTAAATGAATATAATGAAGATTACATAATTGTTGATGATTTCAAAATAGAAAATAAAAACATTGCTAGTGCAAAAACAGTATATAATTGGGAGGATTAAGAAAAAATGAAGAAAAAAGAGGTAAAAGTAGTAAATAAGGGAATTGATACAACAGAACTTATAACTGCTATGGATGAATTGGAAAAAACAAATGGAATAAATAAAGACTTTTTAATGCAATCAATAGAATCAGCTTTAGTTGTTGCATATAAAAAGAATTTTGATTGTAATGATGAAAATGTTAAAGTTGTACTAGATAAAAACGATGGACAAATGCATGTATATCAAGAAAAAGATGTAGTTGAAGAAGTAACAGATGACAAAAAAGAAATAAGTCTAGAGAATGCACAAAAAATTAATATAAATTATAATGTGGGTGATAAAGTAGAATTCGAACTAATGCCTAAAGAATTTGGAAGAATAGCAGCACAAACAGCAAGACAAGTAATAACACAAAAAATTAGAGAAGCTTCAAGAGATGTTATATTCTCTGAATTTGCAGATAAAAAAGGAGAAATAATAACAGGTTTAGTACAAAAATCCGATGGTGGTTCAGTTGTTATGGATCTTGGAAGAATAGAAGGTATAATGCCAAAAAAAGAGCAAGTACCAACTGAAAAATATAATGTGAATGATAAAATAAGAGCTTGTATAATAAGTGTAGAAAAAGGAGTTAAAGGTTCAACACAAATAATACTTTCAAGAGCTAGTACAGAATTTGTTAGAAAATTATTTGAAATAGAAATACCAGAAATCTATGAAGGTGTTATAGAAATAAAAAGTATATCACGTGATCCAGGTTCAAGAAGTAAAGTAGCGGTATACTCTCCAAATCCTAATCTAGATCCAGTAGGTTCATGTGTAGGTCAAAAAGGCATTCGTATTCAAAATATAATAAATGAATTACATGG
>CALXZS010000154.1 GCA_944393305.1 uncultured Clostridia bacterium
GGATATAAAGGAGTAATGATAGAATTTAAGTATTTAAAAAAAGAAGAAAGTGCAAAACTAAAAGCAGTTCAGGAAGAAGCAAAAAAACAAATAGAAGAATATATGAACTTTGAAGAAATAAAAGACTTAAAAAATATAAATAGCTACACAGTAGTAGCAGTAAATGATGAAATATATGTAGAAAAAATTGAAAAATAGTTGAAATGAAATAGTAGAAATGTTAAAATTATAAGTATAAAAAAGTAAGGAGAACAAACAAATGAAAAACGCTAAAAGCCTTGGGGCTGTATATATATATATATATATCGTAGGATTTAATAGAATAAACTTATGTAAACGTAGAGAAGCTATGCTTTTTAGACGAATCTAAAATTCGTTTGATAAGCATAGTTTTTGCGTTTAAAAAGAAAAATAGTAATTCGGATTTATTATACGAGGGGGGAACAAAAGAGATGAAGAACAAAAAAATATTAAAAAAAGTAAAAAAACAAGTAAAGCGGAATAACATTAGTAGCCTTAGTTGTTACGATTATTGTTTTATTAATTTTAGCAGCAGTAGCAATAAATTTAACAATAGGAAATAATGGAATATTTACAAGAGCACAAGAGGCAGTAGATTTATATACTAACAAGGCAAAAGAAGAAGAAGAAATGATGAATAATATTGATGATATGTTTCAAACTAAGTGGGTTAAAACTTATTCATATGGATTATATAATCATATAATAAGTATTAATGACAAAGGAGAAATGTATGCATATGATTTAAGTAATAATTTTGAGTTAAAAAATAAAAAAGTAGAAATTTTATCAGATAAGTATTTATATTCTAATGATACTAAAAAATATTATTCACTATATTCTAGGTTTGAAAACGTATATGTTAGTGAAGGAAAGCTATATAAAAAGGCTATTCCAAATATTGATGGAACTTCTCTTATTGCAATTACAGAAGATGATGAGGCAGTTATATCGAGATTTGATGATAATAGATGGGAAGAAATGTATTTAAATGATATGTATCCGGAGATAAGAAATATAAAATGGAATGACGTGCAAGATGGAAACCTACTTATAAGTAGTGATAATAAACAATATATATGTGGTGATTATGGTGTATACGATTTAGAAGCTTTACTAAATGGAATAAAAGTAAAAAAAATAGTGGTGTTTACAGAAGATGAATCAGGTGAAGTTCAAATATTAGCTATAACTGAAGATGGAAAATTAATAATAAAACAGGAATCTCAAGAACCAAATATTTTACCTTTTGATAAAGAAATTGACATTGTTTTTGATAGTGGTTTTATTGAAACTACTGATGGAGAATTTTATATAGTAGAAGATTTGTCTAATATAGTTAAAATAGATGAAATGTTTCCAGAATTAAAAGGATTACAAATTAAAGAAATTAATGGATACAGTATGCCTACAATAATAACAGAAGATGGCGAGTGCTATGCAATGGGAAAAGATAATTGTATAAATATTAAAGATATATACAGTGAATTAAAAAATAAGAAAATTATTGATTCAGCAAATGATGTATTACTTACTAATGAGGGACAATTATATGACATAAGAACTGGAACAATTATATCAGAAGACATAACTGATGTTAAAGATTATAATAATAGTATTATGATAAAGTTTAGTGATGGTTATGAAGGTCTTCTTACTTACGATAATGATTGGAAAATAACTATACCTAATATAGATAATACAGAAAAGCTTATTCAGACAGATATAAATACAAACGAAATAAAACAAATGGTGGAAGATTACATATTATTAAATAATGGTCAACTTTATGAAGCATATATAGAAGGAAATACTCTTCAAATGATCAATATTAATGATAAATATTTAAATGGCAAAAAAGTTAATTATATTGCTAAATCTACGACAGGAAGTTCTAATGATATTATTGATGAAGATTATAACATTTACAGATTAGATTACAACGGTGTTTATAATAAGACTGATAATATGCCTGAATTAAAAGAAAATAAAGTACAACAAATATACCTCCCATTTGCAATAGTCGAAAACGGAAGATTAATAGTAATTAACGATTCATATAACTTTTCAAATGAAGCGGAAGAGATTATAAACAATACGAAATTTACAAAACTATCATTTGGTGTAGGACTAAATGAAAGAGGAGAAGTATATCTCCCAGTGTATGATGACGACAATCTAATAATAGATTTACAGAAAATAAATGATAAGTTTAAAAACAAAAAAATAATTGATATAGATGATAATATATTTTTAACCGATGATGGAAATGTTTATTTTTACAATGAAGATAATGAAGAATTTAGCTGTTTAACTAATGATGAAAAAAGTAGTTTGTATGGAAAAAATATAAAACAAATATCAAGCTATACTATAAAATCACCAGGAAGTGCAAGAAATACTATAATTAGTTGTATAGATGTAAATGGGGAAAAAATAGATAATATATTTATATCAAATATTGAATCTCCAGCATAAAAGTAAATGTATATAAAAAAGAACAATGAACCTCATTGTTCTTTTTATCAAGCTTTAAAAATAAAAAATATGAAGAATACCAAAATCACAAGCCTGTCCCTTTTGGTCGAGGTTCGACCAAAAAAAGGCGTCCCACTTGGTCGAGCTGGTTAAAATTTACTGAAATAAATAGTTGACTAATAAAATTTGTAATGGTACAATACAGATGAGAAAAATGTCGAAAAATAAAACGGAGGAAAAAATGGAAAGATTTTTGAAGATATCTAAAAAAGTAGTACCAGTTATTTTATTAGTATTATTACTTTTTTATGTATTTTATAGCATGTTATTTCAAAATGAAGTAAAAGCAGCGGAATCTTATAGATATACATACAATGGAAGCAATATTGATACAAACAAATATCCAGGAATTAAAGAAAAAATTGATATTATCAAGAAAAATCACCCTAATTGGACTTTTACAATTATGGAAACTAACCTTAACTGGAATGAAGTTATAGCGGCAGAATATTCAGGGCATGGTGGTAAACCAAAAAATTTAATACAAAGTAAATCTGGATCATGGATTTGTTCAATATGTGGAGATAGAACTTATGATAATGGAACATGGAAATGTGCATCAGAAATGACTATAAAATATTATATGGATCCA
>CALXZS010000155.1 GCA_944393305.1 uncultured Clostridia bacterium
ATGATGGGTGTTGTAGGAAGATTAGGTAAAGTATTAGGACCAAAAGGATTAATGCCAAACCCTAAATCAGGAACAGTAACAATGGATGTTACAAAAGCAATAAATGAAATTAAAGCCGGAAAAGTTGAATATAGATTGGATAAAAATAATATTATTCACTTAGGATTCGGAAAAATTTCATTTGGTGTTGAAAAGTTATTAGAAAACTATGATGTAATCATAGCTGCAATTATAAAAGCTAAACCAGCAGCAGCTAAAGGACAATACATCAAGAGTGTATCAATAGCTCCAACAATGGGACCTGGTTTGTATATAGACCAAAAATAATTTATAATAGCCAAAGACAGTAGGCAAAAATGTAAGTCCTACCGAGGTTAATAAGGAGATATAATCAGCCTAATTAGCCTCGAATGGCTATATAGGTTGATTTTTACATTTAGAAGTTTACATTCAAAAGCAAAACTAAATTTAGGAGGTGAATATTAAATGGCAAACAAAAATGTTATTGCTATGAAGGAAGCAAAAGTTAATGAATTAGCAGAACATATTAAAGGCGCAAAACTATTTCTATTGGTAGATTATAGAGGAACTTCTGTTGCTGATGATACAAAATTAAGAAAAGATTTAAGAGAAGCTAATGGTGAAATAAAAGTTATAAAAAATAACATAATAAAAAGAGCATTAGATTCTAACAAAGAAACTGGACTTGATGATGTATTAGAAGGACCAACAGCAGTAGTATCTGCAAAAGAAGACTATTTGCAACCTTTAAAAGCAATCTACAAATTTACAAAAGAACATGAAAATTATAAAATTAAAGGTGGAATAATTGATGGAGAAGTAAAAAGTGTAGAAGAAATAATGACTCTTGCACAATTACCATCAAGAGAAGAATTACTTGCAAAGCTTGCTGGAAGTTTACTTGGAACTATTTCAAAACTTGCAGTTGCACTTGACCAAGTAAAGGTAAAAAAAGAAGCAAATTAAAATTATAAAAAATTAAAAGTGAAGCAAATTCACAAAAAATAATAAGGAGGAAATTTAAAATGGCAAAAGTTGATGAATTATTAGAATCAATCGATAGCTTAACAGTAGTTGAGTTAGCAGATTTAGTAAAGAAAATTGAAGAAAAATATGGTGTATCTGCAGCAGCAGTTGCAGCACCAGTTGCAGGAGCAGCAGGAGCAGCTGCAGAAGAAAAGAGTGCTTTCAATGTAGTGCTTAAAGATGTAGGAGCAAACAAAATCCAAGTTATAAAAGTAGTTAGAGATGTAACAGGATTAGGACTAAAAGAAGCAAAAGACTTAGTTGATGGAGCTCCAAAAACAGTTAAAGAAAATGTTGCTAAAGCAGATGCAGAAGAAATGAAAGCTAAATTTGCTGAAGCAGGTGCAACAGTTGAACTACAATAATTAAGTTTAATATTCACTAAAAAAGACCTAATCTAGGTCTTTTTTTAAACGTTTAATCAAAGAAAACGCCTTTATGGGACGAAATTCGTTACAGTTTAGCAATATATACTAAAACACCAATATACATTCTTCCACATTTCACGGCGCGGGTCGCCTTTGGCTCCAGCTTGCACGCTACACTTCGCTTTACAAGCTTCGTTCGCTGAAATGTTTTAGAATGTATATTGATGTTTTTATAAATAAGCTCAATGAACTGTAACAAATTTCGACCAAAAAAAGGCGTCCCAATTGGTCGAAAACTTGACTTTAAAAGATATAAGTTATATTATTAATGCATATTAATTATTATGGGGGAAAACATCATGAAAATTTTATTAGATGCGATGGGGGGAGATAATGCACCAGACGCAAATATTAAAGGTGCAGTAAGTGCCATTAATGAGGTTGAAGCAGAAGTAGTTTTAGTTGGTAATGAAAAAATTATAAATGATAAAGTACAGGAGTTTTATGGTAAAAGTCTAAAATATATATCTGAAAGATTATCTATACATAATGCGACTGAAGTAATTGAAATGGAAGATATTCCTACTCAAGCTATTAAAACTAAAAAAGATTCTTCAATGGTAGTTGGTTTTAATATGTTAAAAAAAGGTGAAGGAGATGTCTTTATTTCTGCTGGAAATTCTGGAGCTCTACTTACAGGAGCAACACTTCTTGTTGGAAGAATCAAAGGAGTAGATAGACCAGCATTAGCAGGAATATTGCCAGCATATCACGGTAGGTTAGTCCTTATGGATTGTGGAGCAAATACTAATTGTAAGCCTATAAATCTTCTACAATTTGCACAAATGTCTAGTATATATATGCACAATACTTTAGGCATAGAAGCTCCTAAAATAGGACTTTTAAACATAGGAACAGAAGAGACAAAAGGAAATGAATTAGTTAAACAATCTTATCAATTGTTAAATAAATATTCTAAAGACTTAAATATTAATTTTATAGGTAATTTAGAAGGTAGAGAAGCCTTTTTAGGTGGTGTGGATGTTGTTATTGCAGATGGATTTACAGGAAATGTATTTTTAAAAACAGTTGAAGGTTTAGGAAAGTTTGTTAAAAAGTCATTAACTGAAAGTTTTATGCATAGTATATGGAGTAAATTAGGAAGCTTGCCAAGCTTGCCAGCAATAAAAAGATTTTCTAAAGTAATGGACTATAAAGAATATGGTGGAGCTCTATTTTTAGGAGTTCAAAAACCAGTAGTAAAAGCTCATGGAAGTAGTGATGAAAAATTGTTTAAATTTACTATAAAACAAGCAGAACAATTTGTGAAAAATAAAGCAGTTGACCAATTGACCGAAGTATATGAATCGGATAAAAATAAAGAAAAAATGCTTGAAATCAAGGAGTTTATAGCACATTTAGAAACAAAATAAAAAAGAATTTAAAAAATAGCTTGACAATTTGGGTGCAATGTATTATTGTATTTGTATGAGTTTATCGCAGGTGAGGGGAGGTGAACTTAGGATGAGTTCAGAAGAAATTTTTGAAAAAGTAAAAAAGATTATAGTTGAGCAATTAGGTGTAGCAGAAACATCTATTACTATGGAAGCATCTTTTATAGATGATTTAGGAGCAGACTCTTTAGACATAGTTGAACTTATAATGGCATTAGAAGAGGAATTTGATATGGAAATTCCAGATAG
>CALXZS010000156.1 GCA_944393305.1 uncultured Clostridia bacterium
AAAAATTGTATTATTTTTGTATAAAATAAATAAATATTATGTATTTTGTAGAATTGTAAAATTTGTGTGAATTTTTTATTCATCAACTATAATTATATCTTTGCTAGATTTTGTTAAAATTTCTGGTTCGTTTCTTCCAACTTTTATTGTATCTTCAATTCTAATGCCATATTTACCTGGAATATAAATACCTGGTTCATTTGTAACAACCATATTTTCTTTTAGTGTAAGCTGAGAATTATGACTAATTATAGGTAGTTCGTGAATATTTAACCCTACTCCATGTCCTAAAGCATGAATTAGAGTATAATTATACAAATAGAATTCGTTTTCAATGCTTCTAGCTAGCATTTTACAACTTGTCCCATCTGTATATTCTTTACTTATTTTTTCTTGATTTCTAAGTATTAAATCATACAGTTCTTTTAGTTCATCTTTTACATATCCAGCAAAAATTGTTCTTGTCATATCTGCTGAATATCCTTTATATTTAGCCCCAAAGTCGATTGTAATTGGGTCTCCTTCTCTTATTATTTTTTCACTTGGTCTTGCGTGTGGTTTTGATGTATTTATTCCAGACGCAACAATTGTTTCAAAAGCTTCTCCATCTGCACCATGCTCTAAGAAAAACTTTTCTATTTCTAATGCTATTTGTCTTTCAGTCATTCCTATTTTTATATAATCTATTAAATAAGTGAAACAATCATCAGTAATTTTGCAAGCTTTTTCTATATTGCTTATTTCTTTTTCATCTTTTATCATTCTAAGCTTTTCAATAATGCCTTCTGTTTCTTCCATATTTTTTATTCTATGTTTTCTTACTATATTTTCATATTCTGCAAAAGTTACATAATTTTCTTCAAAACCTACATTCTCGCAATTTTGGAAAAAATTTTGATTATCTGTTTCTGATAAATCTTTGGCATCATATATTACAAATTCATCATTTATAGTTAGAAAGCCATTTACTTCTTCTATATATCTTGCGTCTGTTATAAATATATTTTCTCTATCTGTTATAAGTATTTTTCCTTCGACTGGTATTCCAATTATATACCTAATATTTAAAGGGTTTGTAATTATTAACCCTTGTATATTAAGTAATTTCATTTTTTCTCTTATACATCTAATTTTATAATTCATTTTTATCACTCTACCTATTTTATAATTTATAAGTTCCTAGTGTGAAAATTTTTAATAAAGCAATTAACATTAAATTTTCTGGTATGAAAATTACTAAAAAACATGCTATTACAATAAATGGTCCAAATGGTATATATTCATTCGTTTTTTTCTTTTTACTTGCTATTAGAATTATACTTATTATTGCTGCTAATAAGAATGATAATATTGAAATAATTACAATATTATATGCTCCAAATATTATACCTAAAGCACCCATTAATTTTACATCGCCAAATCCCATTGCTTCTTTTCCTGCAATAAGACCACCTATTAATGTGATGATTAAGAATATTCCTCCTCCTATTGCCAAACCTAGTAGCTTATCTAAAAGTAAACTTAAACTTGCTGTTCCTTCTATAAATGCAAATACCAAACCTATTTCAAACAATGTTAAGGTTAATCTATTTGGTATTATTTGTTCTTTATAATCTATCGCAAATGCTGATATTAATAAAGGTGTTACAAGTAAGTATTTTATTAAATCCAATTGCCAGTTAAATATAAATAATAGTATTATGTAGACAATAGCTGTTAAATACATAAACTTATAGTTTAATTTTACATTTTTTGAATAAACTTTTAAAAAATCCTTACTCCAAATTGGTTTGTGGTCACTCATTCTTTTTGTTGCCCAATCAAGTAATTGCCCAACTCCAAGACCTAGTAATCCTATGAAAAAATAATATAATATATGAATTTCATTTATGTACATTTAAATTTCTCCTCTCATTCTTTTGCTTTATATTTTTTTAAAATATGTTTTTCTATTTTCCTTTTTATATTGTTAAGTTTAACTTTTTCTTCACATATTGGCTCTGTTAAAATAGAAAACATTTTCATTCTTTTTGTACCTAACACATCTGTAAATATTTGGTCTCCAACTTCTGCAATATGTGAATTTTCTTTAATATTAAGCAATTTTTTTGCTCTATTAAATCCTATTTTTGTTGGCTTTATAGCGAAATATATATATGGTACTTTTAAGTATTTAGCTATTTTTTCAACTTTTTTCTTTTTAATACTATTAGATAATATACATATTTTTATGTTATTTTCTTTCATAAGCTGAATCCATTCTTTTACTCCATCTAATGGCTTTTTATCTAGGTCTATAAGCGTATTATCTGAATCTAAAAGTATTACTTCTATTTTATTCTTTTTTAGCATTTCTACTGATATATCAGTAACTTTTTTCAATCGCATATCTGGTAAAAGCATTATATTTTCTCCTTAATTACATTCATATTATATTTATAAAAAATATATATGTCAAGGTTTAATGGGGTAAAAATGTATATGTGTAAATGTTATGGTTACAATTCACAGTTTAAATAATTTACTTAAACTTTAATAATAAAATTAAAGCTGTGAATTGTAACATGATGTGAAAATTACATAATAAAAAGTGACATAGTTTTACTACATCACTTTATATAAAAATTATTAATTCAAAAAAAATTTACACAGTTAGATTTTAACGCTCCAATATTATGTCTACTTGTGTCGTACAGTGGTTTTAGAGTTCAATATTACAAGTATAAAGCGACCCTGAAACCGCTGAGACCGTAATAATATTATAGCCTGGTCGACGTACATACGAGTAGAAGCGGACAAGCCGGAAGCAGAATGAGCGCAACTGCCTCCTCGACATATTCGATCGCCATCAGAATCAGTCTCCATTGTCCATTCAGTTACATTTCCTGCTAAATCATAGATATTTTTTACTCTATAATTATCTAATGCTCCACATGTATCTAGCTGACTTGAATAATTTCCTTTTCCAGTTGAATCTCTTACAAATGAATCTGCTTTACAAGTTGTGGTTTTATATGCTGGGTCTATCCATGCCATTATTGCATCCCATTGTGCTCCATAAATTAATGTACTGGTTACTGCATATTTCTCTTTATCCGAATACATTCCTT
>CALXZS010000157.1 GCA_944393305.1 uncultured Clostridia bacterium
CAATCTTTAGAATTACTAAATTTTTCTTATATCAATTGACAAAAATTTTTTACTTATACTAAATTTTCCGGATTCAATGGTTTTAATTCGTTCGGTACAAAAAGACCATCTTTTCTCACCAAGATATCATCAAACCATATTTCTCCTCCACCATATTCTGGTGTTTGAATATTTACTATATCCCAATGTATACTAGAACGGTTACCATTATCGCTTTCTTCTAAACTATCTCCAGGTGTAAAATGGAAACTACCTTTTATTTTCTCATCGAACAAGGTATCTCCTATCGGCTTTTCTATATATGGATTTAATCCTAAAGCAAATTCTCCAATATATCTGCTACCTTCGTCCGTATCTAAAATTTCATTAAGTTCTTCTGTTTTGTTTGAAGTAGCTTTAACTATTTTTCCATCTTCAAATTCAAATCTTATATTGTTAAATAATACTCCATTATATCTTGTTTCTGTATTATATGTTATATATCCATTTACACTGTTTTTTACTGGCGCTGTGGCAACTTCTCCATCTGGTATATTGAATGTTCCCATATATTTTTCAGCTGGTATTCCTTCTATACTAAATGTCAAATCTGTTCCTTTTCCTATTATATGAACATTTTTTGTTTTATTCATTAATTCTACTAAAGGATCCATAGCTTTTGACATTTTATCATAATCTAATGTGCAAACATTAAAATAAAAGTCTTCAAAACTTTCAGTATTCATATTGCTCATTTGTGCCATTGATGCATTTGGATATCTTAAAATACACCATTTTGTATGTTTTACTCTTTCTTCAAAGTGTACAGGCATAGTGTAATATTTATTATATATTTCCATTTTGTATGTTGAAATTCCATTTAATTCCGCTGTATTTGTACTCGCTCTAACTCCAATGTATGCATCCATATCTTTCATTCTTTGTAAATCATGTTTTGCATAAATTTGCATTTGTTCTTCAGTTCCATTTAAAAGCATTTCTCTCATTATTTCATAATCTATTATATTAAAAAATGGAAGAGCACCTATATTTTCTGCTTGCCTTATTAATTCTTTTCCTAAAGGAATTGCATCCATTCCTATTATTTCTATTAATATTTTCTCACCTTTTTGTAAATTCACAGAATGGCTTAATAAATTAGTAGCTAATTTTTGAATTCTTATATCTCTCATTATCTTCACCTCTTGTTAATTATATACCGCTTATTTAATTTTCAGCAATAGAATTTATAAAATTTTATTATTTTTATTTTTTAATGCTGTTATTGGTACTTTTTCAAGGTTTTTATTGGTAATTTTTCAAGACTTTTATTGGTACTTTTTCAAGATTTTCATTGGTATTTTTTCAAACTCAACTAATACACATTGCAAATAGCCCAATAATAAATCCCATCATATTTCCTATTGCTGTCATTCTTCCTTTATACAATTCATTAGATTCTGGAATTAATTCACCTGAAACTATATAAAGCATGGCTCCTGCTGCAAATGCTAAGCATATCGCTATTACTTGCACACCAATATTTCCAACAATTGCTCCTATTAAAGCACCAATTCCAGTAGCAATACCCGATAAAATAACACATGCCATTACTTTCCAAGGCTTCATTCCGCCATTTTTCATAGGTATTGCCATTGATATTCCTTCTGGTACATCATGAAGGCAAATTGCTATTGCTAGTGAAAGACCTAATGCTACTGATGAATCAAAACCAGAACCTATTGCTAAGCCTTCTGGTATATTGTGAAGTGCGAGTCCAATACTAACTATTATTCCAGTTTTTAATAAACCGGCTTTTTTTGAAGAAACGTTTTTTGCATTAAACTTATTTTGTACTGCATTATCACATATTATCATTACAATAATTCCTAATATTATTCCTAGAATTGTCATATATATTGAAGATATTTCTATGGCTTCCGGTATTAAATCAAAACATATGACAGCCAGCATTAGTCCTGATGCAAAGGCTAATATAAAACTTAAAAATTTATTTGAATTTCTTTTAGAAAATATTCCTATTATTCCACCAATTGTTGTTCCTATTGTTCCAAAAAACAAACCTAATAAAGATATTTCAAGCATAATAAAAAACTCCTTTTTAGATATTGTATTATCTAAAAAGAAGTTTTATTCTTATTCTTCGTTACCTTTTAGTTTTTCAGCAGTATCAGCAGCTGCTAAATTGTCAATCATTTCATCTAAATCGCCATTTAAGAAATTATCCATTTGATAAATACTAAGTCCAATTCTATGGTCTGTAATTCTTCCTTGAGGATAATTATATGTTCTTATTTTTTCACTTCTTTCGGCACTTCCTATTTGACTTCTTCTTTCATTTTCAAGTTTACTGTCTCTTTCTCTTTTTTCTTGTTCATATAACCTTGAGCGAAGTAATTTCATTGCATATTCTCTATTTTGAACTTGTGACCTTTCAGTTTGACATTCAGCAACCATTCCAGTTGGAATATGAATTAATCTTAC
The DNA here is from genome assembly GCA_944393305.1 of uncultured Clostridia bacterium. Classification (GTDB taxonomy): domain Bacteria; phylum Bacillota; class Clostridia; order TANB77; family CAG-508; genus CAG-793. The sequence goes on from CALXZS010000157.1 coordinate 2,485, forward strand.
AGCAGATGATGTTTTATTAACATGCTGTCCACCTGCTCCTGACGCTCTATAAACTTCCATTTTTATATCTGCTGGATTTATTTCTATTTCTACATCTTCTACTTCTGGAAGTACCGCTACTGTTGCTGTTGATGTATGAATTCTTCCACTTGCTTCAGTTTCTGGAACTCTTTGAACTCTATGAACTCCACTTTCATATTTAAGTCTACTATATGCTCCTGTTCCTTTAATCATAAAAGATATTTCTTTATATCCACCAAGACCAGTTTCATTCTCATTTAAAACTTCTAATTTCCAATGTTTCCTATCAGCATACATTGAATACATTCTAAACAATGTTCCTGCAAAAAGTGCTGCTTCTTCTCCTCCTGCGCCTGCTCTAATTTCGCAAATAACGTTTTTGTCATCATCTGGGTCTTTAGGAATTAATAAAACTTTTAGTTCTTCTTCTAGTTTAGGCAAAGCTTCTTTAGCTTTTAACATTTCCTCTTCTGCTAAATCTTTAAGTTCTGGGTCAGAAAGCATTTCTTTAGCTTCTTCTAAACTATTTTTTGTGTTCTTATATTCTCTATATTTTATTACAATAGGCTCTAAATCAGCATGTTCTTTCATATTTTTAC
>CALXZS010000158.1 GCA_944393305.1 uncultured Clostridia bacterium
TATAAATCCTTTTCTTGGCACTATTCTTCCCTCCTTATTAATATTTGATGTAAACCTTACATCTAGGTACTCTGAAAAGTTTTTACTTTTCCGTCTAGTGCAATCTATTTCTAATTTAAGTCCTAAATTATCAATTATTGCACTACAATTTGGCTAAATCTTATTTTTTAGGCTTTTTAGCTCCGTATTTTGATCTAGCTTGCATTCTGTCTTTAACACCTGCTGTATCTAATGTTCCTCTTATAATGTGGTATCTAACACCTGGAAGGTCTTTTACTCTTCCGCCTCTTATTAAAACAACACTGTGTTCTTGTAAGTTGTGTCCTACACCTGGAATATATGAAGTTACTTCATAACCATTAGAAAGTCTTACTCTGGCAACTTTTCTTAATGCTGAGTTTGGTTTTTTAGGTGTTACAGTTTTTACAACAGTACATACTCCTCTTTTTTGTGGAGCTCTTTGGTTTGTTTCTTTGTTTTTCATAGAATTGAAACCATGTTGTAATGCTGGTGATTTTGATTTTCCCTTTGAAGTTTTTCTTCCTTTTCTTACTAATTGATTAATTGTTGGCACTTAAATTTCACCTCCTATATAAATAAAAATACTGCTATTTTTTGAGCCTATATTGGCATCTTAAAATAACAGTATTATTTTATCATGTTTTTTCAGTAAAGTCAATTAGTTTTTACGGAAAATTTTATCTTTCTTCACCATCTTCTCTATTATTTTGTGCTTCTCTTTCTTGTTGTTCCAATTCCCAAGTATCCAATGTCGATTCCTGAGCTGGATCTACTGGTTGTACTGAATTGCTTATAGGTGTTCTACCATTTGTATGAGTTCCATTTGTTCTTTGTTCTCCATCGGTCAATAACGGTGTATTTTTATCTTTTCTTCTAAATAATCTTGTAATCGCATTTGCTATTTTCCTTGAAGCTAATCTCAATTTAAGCAATTTAATTCCCCTTATTTTTGCAAATTTTGAACTATTTAATGCATATTTCTTTATTGTTTTAAATTCTTTTTTATTGAAACTTTCTCTTTGACTTAAATCATATTCTAAATCAAATGTAGATAATTCATTCTTTTCGCCTTTTAATACACTTAGGTAATCATCACAGTATTTTACACTTTCGGCATCACTTCTACTAGCACTTAGTAATGCTATCAATACATTTTTATCACCTTGATATGTATTTAATGTTTCCATCATATTATTTATTGCATTATCGTCAAATCCTTTTTGTCTAAACATACTAGTTAGTCTTTCATCCAGTTTAGAGTAATCAACGACACCATTATTTTTTATATTTCCATCTACATCAATATCTAAAAATTTTGAAATCATAATTTTAGGTTTACCATATTGTAGTGTTCCTTGTTGTGCTTGCTCTGTTTGTGCTGGCTCTGTTTGTACTGGCTCAGTTTGCACTGGCTCTTCTTGTGCTGGTTCTGTTTGCACTGGCTCTGCTTGTGCTAGTTCTGTTTGTACTGGTTCTGCTTGCACTGGTTCATTTTGTACTGGCTCTGTTTGTATTGGTTCTGTTTGTACTGGTTCTGGTTGTGCTGGCTCTGTTTGCACTGGCTCTGCTTGCGCTGGTGCTTGTTGTATCACGTCATCTTGTGGCAAAGACCAAGTTGGTATTGTTCCCTCATCTTGCTCCCATGGCCATTTTTGAGCTTGTTCAGCTTGCGCTGGTTCAATTTGTGCTGGCTCTGTTTGTGCTGGTGCTGTTTGTGCTGGTTCTGCTTGCACTGGTTCAGTTTGTACTGGTGCTTGTTGTCTTTGTTCTACTTTTGCTTGAGGCTTAACACCATTTAATTCAATTCCATTTATATTTAAACTTTCATTTATTGCATTTAAATCACTTTGTATTTCTGCAATTTCTTTTTGTAAGCTTTCTGGAGCTACCATTGGAGCTTGCATATAACCTGAATTTCTAAAATTTCTTGTTACCAAATCATTATATTCTTGAGTTCTAGTTGCTAGTAATTCTGTTAATCTAGCTCTTTCTTCATTAAGCTTATTATTTCTTTCTTGTAATTCTTGTGCAAATTCTTGTCTTAGACCATCTTCAAAAGCTCTGTTTTGTGCTTCAATCTCATTATTTAATACACTATTACTTCTATATGTATTTCCTCTATTGTTATAGAAAAAGTATTCTTGTCTAAGTCTTTCTTTTCTTGATTATGTCTTTCTCTTCTTAATCTAATTGTATTATTAAGTGCGTTTTTTTCATTAATTAAATTTTGGATTTCATTATTCATATACCCATCTCCTTATATTTAATATTAACTCACATAAATTAATTATACCACATTTACCCTAAAATTGCAAGTTATGTAAATGTTTTACCTTGTTTTTCTTTAATTCTACATTTTATTATAGTGAATAACAATAAATAATTAGAATTGTCACACAAACTTAATCTTTTTGTAATATTTCTAATGCTCTATCACTAATCGCTTTATATCTTAGCTTTTTGTCTTTTATTTTCTTTCCTTGAAGTTCTGGCACAATTCCAAAATTAGCATTCATTGGTTGAAATTTATCATTTGAGGTAGATATATACCTAGCTAGTGCTCCTATCATTGTCTCTTTAGGGAATATTTTTTTCTCTTCATTATTAATTAATCTAACCGCATTTATTCCTGCTACCATACCTGAAGAAATTGATTCAACATAGCCTTCTACACCAGTTATTTGTCCTGCAAAAAATATATTTTTATTAGATAACATTTGATATGTATTGTTTAATAAATTAGTTGAATTTATAAAAGTATTTCTATGCATTACTCCATATTTTATAAATTCAGCATTTTCAAGTCCTGGTATCATTGAAAAAACTCGTTTTTGTTCGCCATATTTTAAATTTGTTTGAAAACCAACTAAATTATATAATGTTCCTTCTATATTATCTTGTCTTAATTGTACAACAGCATATGGTCTTTTTCCTGTTCTTGGGTCATCAAATCCAACTGGTTTAAGAGGTCCATATCTTAAAGTATCTATTCCCCTTTTTGCCATAACTTCTACTGGCATACATCCTTCAAAAATCTCTCTTTTTTCAAACTCATGTAATTCTACTACTTGTGCAT
>CALXZS010000159.1 GCA_944393305.1 uncultured Clostridia bacterium
TCGCCTACGCTCACTTGAAATGTTTAAGAACATATATTAAAGCTAAAAATATAATCAAAACTTTGAATAGTAACATTTTATTACTTAGATTTTAAATCTTTGATTATATTATATGCTGCATCTCTACCAGATTTTGCTGCCCATGCAACAGTTGCTTTTTCTCCTACTATATCTCCACCAGCATATAATTTAGGAATAGATGTTTTCATATTTTCATTTACATTTACATATCCCCACTTATTTTTTTCTATGCCTTCTATTACTTTTTCTTCTGGTTTTGAACCTACTGCCATTATAACATAGTCCATGTCCATAATATAATTACTTCCTTCTATATTAACTGGTGAAAGTCTTGTATCTCCTTCTTTTTTTACTAATTCTGTTTTTATACATTCTATTTTTTCTACTTTTTCTTTACCTAATATTTTTAAGATATTATTTTGAAATAGAAATTCTATTCCTTCTTTTATAGCATCTTCTACTTCTTTAGCTTCTGCTGGCATTTGCTCTCTAGCTCTTCTATATATTACATATACTTTTTTTGCACCCATTCTCTTTACTGTTCTTGCTGTATCCATTGCAACATTTCCTCCACCAATAACAGCAACTGTTTTGCCTTCATAATTTGGATGATTATTTTTTTCTAATAATTCATTTCCACTATATACACCATTTAATTCTTCTCCTGGAATATTCATTTTTGTAGAAATATTTGCTCCAATTCCTAAGAAAATACCATCATAATTTTTACTTAATTCTTCAATACTTATATTTTTTCCTAATTCTTTATTATATTCTACATTAATACCTAAACTTAAAATTAAATTTATTGTTTTTTCTAATACATTTTTGTCTAATCTAAAATCTGGTATTCCATGTGAAAGTATTCCTCCTAGTTTTGAATATTTTTCATATATTGTAACGTCTGCACCATTTCTAGCAAGGAAATAACTACAAGTTAAACCAGCAGGTCCACCTCCTATAACTGCCACTTTTTTACCTTTTAATGTATCTTTTATTTCTATATTTTTAATTAAGTTATGCTCTAATCCATAGTCTGATATGTATGCCTCTATTTCTCCTATATGAACACTCTCTCCTTTTATTCCACGAACGCAACTTCCCATACATTGTTTATAATGAGGGCATATTCTACCGCAAATACTACCTAAAATGCTTGTTTCAAGTAGAGTATAATATGCTTCTTCTATATTATTTTCTTTTGCTAATTTTATAAATGTAGGTATGTCATTATTAAGAGGACATCCTTTGTTACTGCATGGTTTTGCAGGGCAATTTAAACATTGTTCTGTATATTTTTGTATTTTTTCGTTCATTTTTTATTTCCTTTCTGTTATTGTTCTTTTAGCTAATTTCAATTTTATTTTTTAATTTCATTGTATTTTTCTTTTTTAGCTATTTTCAGGTTTATTTTTAATTTCATTATATCTTTCTTTTACCAATTTTAAATCTTTCCAAAATTCTATTTTTTTATTTTCATCTCTGAGAAGAGCTGCTGGATGCCATGTTGGCATGTATAAAATCCCCTTTTTTTCTATCCATTTACCTCTAGCTGATGTTATACCATATTCTTTACCTAAAATATTTTTTAGTGCTGTACTACCTAATAAAACTATTATTTTGGGTTTTACTAATATTACTTGATTTCTTAGATAATCTAAACATGCTCTTGCCTCATCTTCTTCTGGCACTCTATTTTGTGGTGGTCTACATTTTACTATATTAGCAATATATATTTCTTCTCTATTTATTTCTAGACCTTCAAAGGCTTTATTCATAAGTTTCCCAGCTTTTCCTACAAATGGTATGCCTTCCTTATCTTCGTCTGCTCCTGGACCTTCGCCTATCATCATTATATCTGCATTTTTATTTCCTGAGCCAAAGACAATATTTGTTCTTGTCATGCATAATTTACATTTTTTACAACCTTTTATACTGCTTTCTAAATCTTCCCAGTTATCTTTCATATATTATTGCTTCCTTTCTCAATTTGGAATAGTGCTATTTAAGTGTTACAATTCACATTCTAATTTAGCTTTTAATCTTCTAAATAATCTTCTATTATTTGTATATTATTTTCTGTCATTTCTGCTTCTATTCCAATTGGAATTGTCATCTTTTTTTCTGTATGTCCAAAATTGTTAGTTTTAATAATTGGAATGTCTAATTTTAAATCTTCAATTGTATCCATTAAAATTTGTTCTAATGAATATTCTCCTTCATAATTTCCAAGCCAAATTCCATTTATCTTATTAAATACACCGTTTTGTTTCATTTTATATAGGTAGTTACTTACCATGGCTGGTGGTGATTCAAAAGATAGTTCTTCTAAAAATAGTATCTTATTATTAAAATCTAGCAATTCTAACATATTTGAAATTAATGATAAATTTCCACCTATTAATTTTCCTTTTGCCATTCCTTTATTTATGCATATAACTTCATCATCTTCTCTAAGAAGATTTTTACTTCCATTTTCAAAATGATTTAACATTTCTTTAAATGAATAATCTGTTTCCCAGGAATTTAATGATTTTAAATTTGGACCACTAAAGCAACTATTTCCTGTTTTTGCTTGGATATAATTTATATATGATGTTGCATCACTATACCCGCATATTATTTTATTATTATTTTTTATTAGTTCTAAATCTAAATATCCGTATACACTATTTGAATTGAATCCACCTTTTATTGAAAATATGGCTTTAACATCTGTATTTTTATACATTTCGTGTATATCTTCTGCTTTTTCTTTTGCAGTTGCTCCGTATCCAGTTGTGTTTTTATATGCGTTTTTTGCAATTATAACTTTATATCCTCTTTCTTCTAATAATTTGATTGATTCAGTTATATCTTGCATATCTTCTTCTTTTACATTTTCAGATGGTGAAATTAGACCTATTGTATCACCTTTTTTCAATTTTTTAGCTACCATAAATTCTCCTTACTTGTTACTATTTTCAGTATATTATTAAATATTATAATTGTATATTATAAAATTTTTTTTTTTTTTCTGTCGCAGCTAAAATTCTTCGAATTTTACAGCTCCAAA
>CALXZS010000160.1 GCA_944393305.1 uncultured Clostridia bacterium
TAAAAATAATTAAAATAAATAAAAAAATAAAAATCATAAAAAATATGATTTTTATTTTAAGCTATTTCAATTATATTACTTGGTTTTATTCTACTAGCAACATTTAATACTAGATTATTATTATTTACTTTATTATGTATTATTTCATCCATAACTGTTTTATATGCAAGTTCTGGGAAATTAGTTTGCTTACTCAAATGACCAAGCATTATATTATTTACACCTGAATATAATAATTTTACAATTGTATCTCCAGCTTCCTGGTTAGATAAATGACCATTTGGACCAGATATTCTTCTTTTTAAATAATATGGATATTTAGCATATTTTAAAATTTCAGGTTCATAATTAGATTCTAATAAAAGAAATTTGCTATCTTCTAATTTTTTTAAAATATTATTATCCATATGTCCTATATCTGTTGCTACACTAATTTTATTATCATTATTATAAATATTATATCCACATGGGTCTGCTGCGTCATGTGGAATATGGAAAGGATGAATTTTTAAATCTCCTATTTCAAAATGATCATCTGTATTAAATATTTTTCTATTTTCTTCATTAATTAATTGTGTTTGTTCTGGCATATTATTAAAAGTTTTTTCATTTGCATAAACTGGTATATTATATTTTTTAGAAATTGCACCTAAAGTCTTAACATGGTCACTATGCTCATGCGTAACAATTATTGCGTTTATATTAGATATATTTTGACCTATGCTTTCTAAAGCATTAATTATCTTTTTTTGACTTTCTCCACAATCTATTAATATATTTACTTCACTTGTACCAACGAATGAACAATTTCCAGAACTGCCACTATATAAGTTACAAAATTTAAACATTGGTATATCCTCATTCTTCTGTTATTCTTTGTATATTAGCACCTAATTTTCTAAATTTATCTTCAATATGTTCATAGCCTCTATCTATGTAATGAATATTATATAAATCAGTTGTGCCATCAGCTATAATTCCAGCAATAAGTAGTGCTGCACCGGCACGCAAATCAGTTGCATATATTGGAGCACCTACTAAACCATCTACACCTTCAAATATAGCTGTTTTTCCTTGTGCCGTAATTTTGGCACCCATTTTGTTTAATTCATTTGTATATTGAAATCTTGATTCCCAAATACTTTCATTTATAATGCTTGTACCAGAGGCAATTGAAAGTGCAACTCCCATTTGTGGTTGCAAATCAGTTGGAAATCCTGGATATGGCAAAGTTTTTATATTTGCACTATGAGCTCTTTTATTGCAAGAAACTCTCATAGAATCGCCATAGTCTTCTATTTTACCGCCCATTTCTAATATTTTGGCAGATAATGAATCCATATGCTCTGGAATACAATTTTTTATTAATATATCTCCTCTTGAAGCAATTGCTGCCAACATAAATGTACCAGTTTCAATCTGATCTGGAACAACGGAATAACTACAATCACCTTTTAATTCTTTTACACCATTAATTTTTATTGTGTCTGTTCCTGCACCACGAATATCTGCACCAGCAGAATTTAAAAAGTTAGCAACGTCAACTATATGAGGTTCTTTAGCAACATTATCTAATATTGTTGTACCTTTTGCTAGAACAGCTGCTAAAATTAAATTTATTGTTGCACCAACAGAAACAACATCAAAGTATATAGATGTACCAGTTAATTTTTTTGCCTTAGCAGTTATTTTTCCTTGACTAACATCAACAATAGCACCAAGTGCTTCAAATCCTTTTATATGTTGGTCAATAGGTCTTGCACCCAAATTACATCCACCAGGAAGTCCAACTTGAGCACCTCCACATCTGCCAAGAAGAGATCCTAATAAATAATATGAAGCTCTAAATTTACTGGTTTTCTCTAATGGAGCATTTACACATGAAAGATTTCTAGCGTCAACTGTTAATGAATGTTCTCCAGTCCATGTAACTTTTGCTCCTAATTCATTTAAAATATCACAAATAATTTTTACATCACTAATATTTGGTACATTATCTAGTGAAGTAACTCCGTCAATTAAAAGCGTTGCAGGAAGAATTGCTACTGCTGCATTTTTTGCTCCGCTAATTTCTACTTCACCTTTTAGTTTACTTTTTCCTTTTATAACGAATTTGTCCAATGTAATTCCCCCAATTGTTTAATCAATAATATTATATAACATAAATTTGCTTTTTTTACAACCCCTTTATTTAATTATTTGCTAATTTAATTCCTAAGTTTTCAAAAAATTCAACTATTTTAAATTTAAAATCAATTATTTCAGAATCCTCATCATTAGAAATAATATCATATTCTTCTTGTCCTAAATTTTCTTCTAAATTAGCTTTCGACTCTTCAGGAACAACTCCAGAAGTTACATCTACAAAGCATAATGGAGGAAACATAACACACCACCAATTTTGTCCTTTAGCTTCTCCAATTTGAACTTTTAAAGCATCATAAAAACCAGCAGGAAAAGAAATATCTCCATATTGTTTTGTTGGGAATGAAAAGTTTCCTATTTCAACATTAACATCATAATCAAATCCATTTTCCTTAATTACATTTTCTGCAATAGTTTTAAAATCTTCCAAATGATTATTAGCTATTTGTATAACCTCTTCTTTTGTGTTATTACTTGTTGTTAAAGTTTCCATATATTTAATAAGTTCATCACGAACTTTATATTTTAAATTTTGGTCTTCCTCATTATCACTATTAGCAATTACATGTAATCTAAATACATTATTAGATAAAGTTTCGTTTACTGCATATGAATATGAATAAGCTGAAAGTATAATAAATGCAATTAAAACAAAAGATAATAATAAATATTTTTTCATATTTTGCCTCCTTTTTCTATTTAATAAAATTATTACCTAATAAAAATAAAATATACATAAATGGAAGAAATTAATTTTTTTGTCGAATTTTGATGAACGATTTTTTTTGTAATAATATTGACACATTTGTAATAAAATGGTAAAATCTACCATATCAAAAGAAGGGGGACATTTATGAAGATAGAAAACATATGCAATTTTTATGCAAGTAAGTATCATCTAAGTGTTGTACTA
>CALXZS010000161.1 GCA_944393305.1 uncultured Clostridia bacterium
TTAATGTATGTCCATATCTAACACGATTCAATTCTTCTTTCATTCTAAAGCAATCTTCTAACTCTATATCATATGTATTAGCAATCATTAAAACATAATATAAAACATCTGATAGTTCTTCTTCTATTGTTCCCTTAATATTATTTCCTTCCATTCTTTTCTCTTTTCTAATAACTTCTGCTAATTCACCTGTTTCCTCTATTAATTTCAAAAAATATCTTTGTGTATTTTTCATATCTTCAGGTTTTGTTATCTTGTACTTTTCTTTTAAGTATTTTTGCATTTTTCTTATTGTTAAACTCATAAAATATATCTCCTACTATAAAATATATTGTTCTATATCTATCGGAAGATTATCTTTACTAATTGTACCGACAGTTCTCTCTAAAATCCCCAACGATTTTAAATACGCTCTTAACTTTTCCTCTGGTATGGATTTTGTTAACATTCTATACTCTTTCGGTATATCGCTTGTTTCTTCTGTTATAATCCCTTTTATATCATGAGGATTTGCCTGAAGGTCTGGTAATAATATATATATTCCTTTTCCTTGTCTTTTTTGGCATATTCTTAATTGCTTTAAATTATGAATATCGTCATTCATTGATTGAATATATGTAGTTGGATTTTTTTCACCAAATATAATTCTATCATGAGGTAGCATTGGTTTTGTTCTTAATTCTTCAATAGGAACAAATTCCAATGTTCCTTCATCGCATTCTCTTATTTTTCCTTCAGTGCCATTAGCGTAATATATATAATTCTTAATATACCATAATTCATTTACTTTCTGATTTAGTAATCGTACCTCGGTAATTCCTATATCTTGCAATTTATCTTTTATTAAACTTAATCCTACTTCTTCATTTACTTCTCTAGTTGCTAAATCTTCCATTGATTCTTGAATTTCAAATTTTCCACTTAGCATAGATGAAATCATTGCATCATATCCAACTTTTTCCTTGTCTTTACTTAAATATGTTCTTATAGGTGTTTTCCCTCCAATTCCTACATAGTATTTATCAACTACACTATGAGGCTTGGTTTGTTTCATTAGCAAGACTTTTTCATCTTTGATTATATATACTGTTGTAGCAATTGCAACTTTTGTATCATCATCCATACAAAGATTTAGTTCCTGCTTTGGATTTAATTTACTTTCATTCATAAAAAATATCCTCCTCTATAAATATTTATTAAAAATAGGTATATATAAACTTAAATTTCTAATTTTTTTTCTTTGATTTTTTCTAATATTAACTTATTTTCCCAATTCACTTACATATCTTTGTTTCATTCGAGTATATTCATTCAATGCAGTTAATATTTCTCTATCAACTTCAAAAAATATGGTTTGTGTTAATCTATTTACATTTCCACTTTTTCTATCAAAATAATTCCTATCATAACTATTAATTAGTAAATATGATACCGCTTGTTGATCTTCTATTTCTATTCCTGATTCTTCTAATACTTCTCTTCTTAATGCTTCTATTTCAGTTTCTCCATTATCAATTGAACCACCTGGAAGCATATAAAGTCCGGCATAATGAACTAATAAGATTTCTTTTGTCTTGTTATTGATTACTAGAGCTCTTACTTTTCTTACCACTTTGTCTATTTCTTTATCAGTTAAATTTGTTTCATCAAAATCAATTTGCTTCATATTTTTCTTCCCCTTTTAACAAACTATTTTCATTATACCCTAAAATAATGAAAAAGTAAATTGTTTGCATAAACAGGAATGCTTATGGTTAGAAAATATTTAATAATAAGCCAAAAGCTGATTTACAACTGTAAATCAGCTTTTGATGGTTAATGCAATAGTTTCTTTTTTAGCAAAATAAGCAATCCTTTACTTTCCTCAGAAGATTCGGAATCTAATTCGAAATTTTGAAGATACTCTTCAAATCGCTTATTATTAATTTGCTTTTCCTTCATATAGTATGCTTGTTCTTCTTCTATTGTTAAGAAAAACACATGTTTTTTAACTTTAGAATCAGAAACAGTATTTTCTTGAAGATACATTTGGTAAATAAAATTGTATAACTTCAGAAGATTTTCATTTCTAGTCTTAATTTGGCATTCGGTGTCGGTATTAAAAACAACATAACCGAGTTCACTAAAGTGATGCCTCATAAGCTCATAAGGATTTGAATTCTCCCTAACACAAATTATTGTACCATGTACTTCAAAAAAAATGCATTCTACTTTTTTCTTACACCGCAGAAATGAGTATTCTTTAGACAAGAGCTGCTTAAAATTGGATTGTTGGTGAAATAACCCTAAAAGTAATTGGCACCATTTTGACACTTCTATTCTTGAATAGGGTGGAAAAGTAACAAAAACATCTCTTCCATCATATTCTAATTTCAAATCGTAGTTTGCCCTAATTGCCTCACATTCTGCATTAATGTTCAATAATTTGTTTTCGTCAATAAAAGACATACCTTTAAATGTAACGTTTGTCAATAATTGCATTATATTTCTCTCCTTGTTAATAAACTGTTGCATGCGATTATATATGTCCACTCCATAAAGAAGATTGTAAAAATTAATTATCTTATTACATAAAGACAGTTTAATTATATCATATTTATATCTAATTTTCAACTTTTCATTCCATTAATATTCATCATTTACTCCTGCTAAAATACTGTATAAAAATCTTTTAAAAACTTCTCTTTTATTTCTAAAGGAACTAAATTAATTTTTCCATTTGCTATATCTTTTATAGAAATCATTTCTGCTATATATTCTCCATGCTTCTCATAACTTTCATCTGTAAATTCAGGTCCTTTTCCTGTTCCTATTATTCCTTTTACTCTTTTTACCAAACTAAAATATTGAATTCCACTTTCATTTTTTAGTATATATCTAGGATTTTTTTCAATTAGTTCTACTTCAATTCCTGTCCTTTATTTTTTCTACAATTAATAATTTATCTATTTTTATACTAGCAAAAGGGATAAGTATTGCAAAATATGGAATAATATATCTAGACTTTGCCTCCCATAATATATGGAAGAAAAAACCTCCT
>CALXZS010000162.1 GCA_944393305.1 uncultured Clostridia bacterium
GAAAACATCCTAATCTTTTTTGCTGTTTTTTTTTTTTTTTTTTTTAAACATCTCATTTTTTATTGTAACAAATATTACAACTCCTGCATATACTATCATAACAACTGGCATTGTATATACATTTATTGGTAATAGGAATAATGCATGTATACTATATATTATTCCTTCACAGGCAATAAGTGTTAGTAATAATCGTAATATTTCTTTTACTCCTCTATATCTTATTGAGTAATATACTACTATTAATGCTGTTGCAATAATTAATGGTATTACATATGGTTTAACTATATTTCTAATTCTTTCATTTGAATTATATAATATAGTTATATCTGTTTCAGTTAATTCTAGCCCATACTTTTCGTTTATTTTTGTTACAAATTCACTAATTTGTTCTTCTGTAAAGCTTGGAACTTTTACTGATACTGATTCATCATATACTTCAACTTTTTGTACTAAAACTGAATTTCCATCCCAAATTTCACTTGCTATGTCTTTTATATCATTAGTTTCATATTGCATTCCTAAATCAAATACCATTGATATACCTTCTGAATAATTTATACCAACTCTAAGTCCTCTGATTGCATTAGAAATGATAGCAGCTATAAATATGACAGCTAAAATGACACATAATATTTTACTTTTTTTACTCATATTAATTCTCCTTACTTGCTAAGATTTTTGATAAATAGCTGTGTTATTATAAAATTATATATTACACTTATTATTAGTCCCCAGAATGTTATCATTCCAAAACTAAATATTGGCATCCAACCTGAGAAACAACATGCTACTGATAATATTAGCATTGGTATCAAAGATATGCTAAATTTGCTTAAAGCTTTTTTAAATGATTTTTCTACATTACTATTTACTCTATTTAATAGCATGATTCCAAATATATAATCTATAACAAATACTAAGCTTATAGCTAATATTCCTTCTAATGTTAAAGTAACATTTGCATATCTAATTATTAATAAATATACTGCTATAAATCCTACCATACTTAAAGCATAGGCTAAACCTTTAGTTTTATATTTTACAATTAGAACTATAAACATTATTAAAACTATTGCTATTCCAATATAAATAAATATGTTTATTTGATTTTGTTCTATTGGTGAAGAAACATACATATTTCCTGTTACTTCATATTGTAATGGCATTTCATCATTTTCTAGAATTGCTGCTAAACTTTCTGCTTGGTATGTAAGTATTCTTAAATCATCGTCTGAACTTGCTGTACCTAAGCTTAAAGATAGAACACCATTGTCTATAACTTCTGAAAATGTAGTAGTCATCATGCTTGTACCATCTATATTTAAAGCTATTTGTTTTGCTTCTTGTGTTGTATCTTCTGATGTTTCATCTGAGGTTTCGTTTGTAGTTTCATTTGAAGTCTCGTTTGTTGTCTCATTTTCAGTTGTTTCATTAGATGTTGTATTTTCTGTTTCATTTGCTACTGTTTCATTAGTTACAGTATTTTGATAATTGATTGTTATATCTTTAAATTTTTTACTTCCTTCTCCATTGAAATTTATATCCATATATACAGCTTGTGTACCTGAATATAATGTAGTTGTTCTAACATTTGCACTTCTTATATCTGCATTTGTCATAAGAACTTCTTCTGTTGAAGTATCTGCAACTTCGAATTTTCCTTTTTGAGTAATATCTGCTAATATATAGTCTGTTTGTGAGTTTTCAGGAAGTCTTATTTCTATTTGTCCTGTACTTTCATTACATTCTACACTATAATCTGTTATATTCATTGAGTCTAGTCTATTTCTAATAATATCTGCTGATTTTACATAATTATCATAATTTTTAAGTTCATCAGTGTTTTCTTCATTATCTTCATCGACTAATAATATTATTTTTCTATATCCGTCTAAATCTGTACCTAAATTATATTCTTTGATATAGTTAGACATTTTGTTTTTGTTTTGATAAAAAATTCCTACAAATGATATAATACTAATTAATATAATGATTAGTATAATTAATACGACATTTAATTTTTTTTGTGCTTTCATTTTTCCTCCTACTTATGGAAGTTGACGCCAATAATACCTCCTATCATTCCAGCAAATATTGAAACTATTATCATGATTGCTGATTGCATATTCATTTCAAATCCTGAAACAAATATGCTTGATAGTAAATATATTGTTATCATATAAATGGCTCCAACTAAAGCTCCATTTACTATTCCATTTTTATTAATATTTAATGCACTTATAATACTTCCAATAAGTATGCTTAGTGCAGATATAACAATTACTGATACTGTTATAATACTTTCTGATACATTAGTATAAGTTAATATAATAGAAATTGCAAGAAGTAATACTAAAGAAATTAAAAAAGCTATACCACTTCCTAGCAATATTTTTATTGTATTTCCTTTAAATTTGCCTTTTGTTTCGTTTTCTATTTTTTTCATATCATACCCTACCTTTCACTTAAATATATGTAGGGTATGAATTATTTATTACTCCTTTATATTTCTATCATCTAAACCTGCCACTGCCCATTTTTCAATAGATAATTTTATTTTGTCTGGGTTAGCAGATATAATAATTCTATCTTCTAACACTTCTTCTACTTTTCCAGATAGCCCTGTATAAGTAATTATTTTATCTCCTTTTTTTAGATTCTCTTGCATTTTTTTTATTTCTTTTGCTTGTTTTCTTCTTGGCATTGTTGTTATATAGTATAAACCTAAAAGTAAGAATACGGTTATTATTGTTATTATTAATTGCCTTTGTTCCATTATACCTCCTTTAATTTGACGCTATTGCATCTTGTGGTTCAGGAATATTTGGTGCTGTGTTACCATCTTATTCTGTTACAGCATTTACTGCACTATTAGTATTTTGTTCTTCTACTGTATTTAATGTACCATCTCCATTACCTGCTTGTTGTTGATAAAGAAATTCCACAATATCTAGTATTTGATTTTGTACTGATGCATAATAAGTTACTTCTCCTTGTGATGTTATTGAATATACACTATCTAATACTATATTAATA
>CALXZS010000163.1 GCA_944393305.1 uncultured Clostridia bacterium
CTCCTAATATATTTTTTAATGTATTAACATATGATTTATCCATATTCTTCACCTCATCATAAGTTTAATACATTTTTATATTAGTTCATAGTTGAGAAAAAAATTTTTAATTACCCCTAAATTTTCAGTTTCACTATTTTTTATTTACAATTATCATAATATTCTCTTAAACCTAGATATTTATTATTCCAGTATTCAGCTTTTTTGTTTAGACCATATGTATATATAATAAAATTATTTTTTACTGTATCTGTATCTTCAGCTATATAATCCTCTCTTAAATCCATTACATCATCATACAAATATAATGCTGGTCTATTTTCATAATATGTAGTATCTAGTCTAAAGTAATCATATTTTTTTAAACTTTTACAATATCTAATTGTATCTAATAATACTTTCTTGCCATAACCTTGTCTACGAAATTCTGGTAAAATGGCAAACCAATCAAGCCATATTGTATCTTCATATTCTTTGTAAAAGTCAACTCCAGTTATTCCAATTAAAGTATTATCATGATAAACTAAAAAAGAACAATTATTATCAGCTCTATTTTGGGCTTTATCAAGTAAATCGTTATAATCTGGATCTGATGTCCATATTTCTTTTTGCATTTTAAATGCTATTTCTAAATTATCCATATCTACTGGAATGTATGTTAATCCATATAAAGAATCCATTATTATTACCTCTCATTTTATTTTTTATTACATCAAATCATATAACAAAAGAAAATATATGAAAGAGGGTGTTCTGATAAATAGAACTCCCCCTAATCCAGATTTAAATTTATTAAATTCTTAATATTCAATTTCAATTAAACTTTCTGCTAGTGGTGAATCGTCTGAATTTTTTTCGTATAGATTAACTTTATCTAATGGTCTTTCTTTGTCTAATACTCTTAAGAATACGCTTGTTTCTTTTTCTCCCAGTAATAAATTGGTTGCTTGTTCCTGATCATATAAAATACCCTTCATTTTTAATCTCATCTCGTTGCCTCCTTGCTATTTCATCCACTCTTTAAAAGTTACTTAAAATTGTTTTATTAAATCTGGAAACCAATCTGATTTTTTTAATGTATATCATATTTTTTTATAATTTTCAATATTAGTCTTGTATACTAATCTGATTTTTAAATCCTATTAATAATAGTTGTTTTTAACTTTATTAATAGGATTATTTTTATTATTTATAAAAATATGATTTTAGTTTATTTATTATTTTACTTAAGAATGATTCTTTATAGCTTACTATTTCATTATTTTCTATTGTTCTTTTATTTGTTTCATAAGATTTATTTCTCTCTTTAAAAATATTATCAGGATTATATTTTTCTCTTACTTCATTTTCATATTTTATCTGATTTTCTTTTAATACTTTATTTAATTTTAATCTTGATATATCATCACACATATAATCTTTATATAATACTGTTATAAGTTCTTTAGTAGTAGGTAATAATTCTTGTTTTTCTAGTGGTAATGTTTTATCTATTTTCCAACTATAATCTTTTGATTTGTTACTTTCAATATAACTGATAATCTTTTTAGGTATTCTAGCTTTTAATGTTGGCGTAATATATTTTAATATTTCACTTATTTGATATAAGGAATTCATATACTCTACATTTTCCATTTTATTCTCCTCTTCCATCAGGTTTATTTTTATCGTTTTCCCTATCTGGATTTAACCATTTTTTTATTTTTTCTCTTAATGAAGATGATTTCCTTTCTATATTTTCAGTCCTTTGTTCTCCTGCAATACTTTCTAAAGAATCTTCTCCTATTTGATATTCTTGTTCTTGAGCTAATCTTTGTTGTTCATGATAATTCTCTAATTGAGTGTTCAAATATTCTTCTATTTCCTCTTTTGAATGACTATCTGCAAAAGTTATAAATTCTTCTGATTTTGCGATTGGTACTAAAAACTTAATTTCGTCACCTGACATATAATGTGGTACATTGAATAGACAGCTATTATTATCCCAATTTCCATGATTTGTATGATATAGTTCCAAATAAAATTCTGGAATTAAACCTTTGTCAGTTTGATTTAATCCAGAAATTTGAAGATTCCAAAATCCTACTGGATACTTCACTTCAAATTCTCCTAATCCTTCACCATCAACAAATTCTCTGTATTCTTTTTGGAATTTTTTACCTAATTCCTCTCTATGGTCAACATATTCTTTCATCATCAAATCTTGTTGAGTTAATTTGTCTAGTAATACAAATGATAAACCTCTGTCTTTGAACATAAAACTATAATCACTTGAAATGGCAACATTTCCTTTTTGTATTTCCTCATATAATTTTCTTAACATCTCACTACTTTGTTCAGTAGTTGATATTAAATCAAAATCTCCACCACCATTCCAACCTGCACTCCATAATGCAACTACTTCAGGAGCATCTAATTCTCTACCTCCAAATTCAAGCATTTCTCTTTCTGTTTTTTTTCTATCTTCATTATGCAAGTAGTTTTCCTTAATTGCGTTTCTTTCTTCTTCTGTTTTTTGCATTAATCGATAATTAAACAAAGAATCATTAGTTATCCAAACATTTCCATCACTAAATTCTATCATGTGAACTGCATTAGGATTTTCAACAATTTCTCCATTAAATGGATGATTTTTATTTTTATCAATTAATTTTTTTTGCTTTCTTTGTTCATCTCCTAAATAATGTGATTCATGTTCACTATAAAATCCATATCCTGCATTAAAACCAACTAATTCACCATTTCTTTCTAGAACTTCTTGTCCGTGATAAGCATATCTTCCCATACCTTTAATCCTTTCATATTACACTATTATTATTGAAATTCTATACTAAATCCTATTTTTTTACAAGAAATATGACAAAGTTAATAGAATTGTAATATTCTTGTAACATTATATTTTATAGATTATCTTTTATTTCTGGAAATAAATCATATAAATTATATCCTAGTAAATTATCATAATAATCTTTCAATTTATATGTTTCTTTAACATGATATTGTGTATTTGTATATGC
>CALXZS010000164.1 GCA_944393305.1 uncultured Clostridia bacterium
TCCTCCTAAAATATGAAAATGTAAATGTTTTACAGCTTGACCGGCATCTTTTCCTACATTTGATATTACTCTAAATCCTGTTTTATCAACACCAACTATTTCAGCTACTTTATTAATTTTTTCAAATATATGAAATAATAATTCTTTATGGTCTTCTTTTAAATCCAATAAACTTTCTATATGCATTTTAGGAATAACTAATACATGAATTTTAGCAATGGGGTTTATATCATAAAAAGCTAATATTTCATCATCTTCATATACTTTTTTTGAAGGAATTTCTCCTTTTACAATTTTACAAAATACACAATCTTCCATTTATTTTTCCTCCAATACAGCTTTAATTCTTCTTACTCCTTGAGAACTTGCTTCTTCTTTTACAATTCTAAAATGTCCTAATTCTCCAGTATGCTTAACATGTGGTCCCCCACAAAGTTCTTTTGAAACTGTGCCAATAGTATAAACAGTTACTTCATCTGGATATTTTTCAATAAACATACACTCTGCGCCAGATTTTATTGCATCTTCTTTTTTCATTGTTTCAACTGTTACAGGTAAATCTTCAGCAATCCATTCATTTACTAAATTTTCAACTTGTTTCTTTTCTTCATCTGTTAGTTTATGATTACAATTAAAATCAAATCTCATTCTTTCAGATGTAATATTTGAACCTCTTTGATGTGAATCTTCTCCAATAACTTTTTTTAGTGCTGCATTTAAAAGATGTGTTGCAGTATGGTATGCTATTGTTTTTTCATTTTGCTCAGCGAGGCCCCCTTTAAATTTTTGGTCACTGCCCATTCTTGACTTTTCTTGGTGCTCTTTAAATAGCTTATCTACTTCACTTAAATCTACTTTAAATCCATTTTCTGTTGCTAAGTCTTTTGTTACTTCTGGAGGGAATCCATATGTTTCATATAGATTGAAAATTGTTTTACTGTCTATTTTGTCTACTCCTTTTTCTTTTAATCTATTTATAACTTTATTGAATTCTCTTTCTCCGTTATTTAAAGTTTTCATAAACTTATCTTTTTCAGTATTTATTACATCTTTTATTTCTTGTCTATGATTTTCTAGTTCTGGATACATTTCTTTTAAGTTATCTATATATAAATCTAATAAATTTGAAAGTTCGTTTAAGTCTATTTGTAGTTTATTTAAGTGTCTAGTCATTCTACGAATCAATCTTCTTAAAATATATCCTCTATCTATATTTGATGGTCTTCCTCCATCTGCTACTATCATCATACTTGAACGCATATGTTCTGCAACAATTCTTAAACTTGCTATGTCATCTACTTTTGCTAACTCTTTTAATTTATCAATTACTGGTTTAAATAGTTCAGTATCAAATGGCGTTTCTTTGCCTTGCAAAAGCATTGTCATTCTTTCTAATCCAAGTCCAGTATCTACATTTTTCTGCTCTAATTTTGTATATTTCCCATCTTTTTTGTAGTATTCCATGAAAACATTATTCCATATTTCAACATATTTTCCACAATCACAAGATGGCTGACATTCTGGTGAACATTTTGGTTTTCCTGTATCATAAAACATTTCTGTATCTGGTCCACATGGTCCTTCTTCTCCAGCAATCCACCAATTATCTTCTTTTCCATAAAAATATATTCTATCTCTTGAAATACCTGCTTTTTCCCAACAAGAAGCTGTTAATTCATCTTTTGGACAATCGCTATCCCCTGCAAAACAAGTAACATATATTTTATCTGCTGGTATACCTAGTTCTTGTGTTAAAAAATCATAACTCATTTGAATTGATTCTTCTTTAAAATAATCACCTAATGACCAATTGCCTAGCATTTCAAAAAATGTTAAGTGTCTATTATCTCCAACTTCATCAATATCATTTGTTCTAACGCATTTTTGATAATCTGTAAGTCTTTTTCCTTCTGGATGTTTTTGTCCAAGTAAATAAGGAACTAATGGTTGCATTCCAGCTGTTGTAAATAATACTGATGGGTCATTTTCTGGTATTAATGGACTACTTGGTATTACTTTATGTCCATGTTTTTCAAAAAATTTTAAATATTTATTTCTTATTTCTATTGCTTTCATTTCTATCATCCTTTATATTGTCTTATTTTTCCATGTTTTTGGAATTATTATACCATATTTTATTATTTAATCAATAATTTTTCCTAATGTTTCTAAATTTTTATATGTATTTTCTATTTTTACTTCTTTTATTTTGTCTATTACATTTTCGTCATATTTAGCATTGACTGTTATATAATTTGTAGTATGACCTTTATAATATTCTCCTACTTTTTCTTCAAATAGCACTTTTACAATTTTTCCTATATTGTTTCTATTATATTCTTCTTCGTTTTTGTTAGATAATTCAATTAGTTTTTTACTTCTTTCTTCTTTTATTTTTCCATCAATTTGATTTGGCATTTTTTCTGCAACAGTACCTTTTTTAGGAGAATATTTGAATATATGCATTTTATAAAATTTTATTTGTTTTAAAAATTGATAAGTTTTATCAAAATCTTCATCTGTTTCACCTGGAAAACCTACTATAATGTCAGTAGTTAATGATACTTCTTTAAAATATTTTCTTATCAATTCTACTGATTTTTCAAATTCTTCAGTAGTATACCTTCTATTCATTGCTTTTAGTGTTTTATCACATCCACTTTGAAGAGATAGATGGAAATGTGGACATATTTTTGCAATTTTAGAAAGTCTATTTATAAATTCTTCGTTGATTAATTTTGGTTCTAATGAACCTAATCTAATTCTTTCTATTCCATCTATTTTATTGATTTGTTCTAATAATTCAATTAGTCTAAAACCTCCTGAATGTAAATCATCATTTGGAGTAAATTTTGTATATTTTTCATCATAGCCATAATTTTTTCTATACTTTTCAACGGTTTCTTCTTTAAAATCTTTTCCATATGAAGCTAGGTGAATTCCTGTTATAACAACCTCTTTTATTCCTTTTTTTGTTATTTCTTTTATCTATTCTAGTATCTTTTTC
>CALXZS010000165.1 GCA_944393305.1 uncultured Clostridia bacterium
ATACTCCCGTATAAATACAAATTTAAAATTTCTATTGTAAAAATTTTAGATGGGGAACTTCTTCCCCAACCCCCTTAATTTTATATTATTAAATCTAAAAATCTTACAAGGAAGGAGAAAAAATTTATGAGAAAAAGAACAATAAAAAAGCAAATATGGATTAATCAAAATGAAGATAATTTATTAAAATATAAATCCAAAAAATCAGGATTAAATGAATCTGAGTTTTTAAGAAGTTGTATTAAAGGTTATAAGGTTAAAGAACAACCTACTAAAGAGATAAGAGAATTTTTAAAACAGATTTCAGGTATAGCAAACAATGTTAATCAAATAGCACTAAGAGTTAATGTTAATGGAAACATTCAGACAGATGATATTAAATATTTAAATGAAAATATTAATCAATTTATCTTAGATTTTCAAAAGAAAGTATATTCAAGAGAATAGGAGATGATAAAATGGCAGTTATAAAAATAAAAAATATAAGAACAAATTTACAAGCAGTTATAAAATATGCAAAAAATGGAGATAAAACAGATTATGGAATTTTAGTTTCAGGTATTAACTGTAGTGTAGAAAACTCTTACGAAGAAATGGCTCTTACTAAAAAATTCTTTCATAAAGAAGATAAAATATTAGGTTATCATATAATTCAATCATTTAAAGGTAATGAGGTTTCTCCAGAACAAGCAAATCAAATTGGAAAAGAACTTGCAGAAGAGCTATGGGGAGATAAATATCAGGTTATAATTTGCACTCATATAAATAAAGATAATGTCCATAATCATATAATTTTAAATTCTGTTTCTTTTATAGATGGAAATAAATATCATAATTCTAAAGCCGAAATTGCATTTATGAAGGATGCTTCAGATAGATTGTGTTTGAATTATGGGCTATCTATTGTAAATACTTCCAAAGGTAATAAAGAAAAAAAATTCAGGCAAAAAAATATTGATTATTTTAACCGTAGAGACGAGAAAATGCAAAAGATAATAAATGATATTGATGAAGCAGTAAAGTTGTCTAAAAGCTATTCTGATTTCAAATTAGTGTTAAAGTCAAAAGGCTACGAAAAAATTAATGACTATGGCAAATATTTTTCTATGAAAACTCCTTATTTTCAAAGAAATGTTAGAATTGATAGAGTTTTTGGAGAAAAATATTCTGTAGAAGGAATTAAAGAACGAATTTATGGTTATATAAAAGAAGATCTACCTCCAGTTGCAAATTTGAAAGAGAAATACTATAAGAAAGTTTATACTGGACCGAAAATAAATAAATTATTACTTCAAACAAGTTCTTTTTATAGAACATATGTCCATTATTTATATGCATTTAATATATTACCTGCTAAAAATGAATATATAGAACTTACACCTGAATATTATAAGCAAAAGAGAAAGAATAATATGATATTTGAAGAATTAAATTTTCTATCTAGGCATCGTTTTAAATCAATTAATGAGATTAAAGATTATAAAGTTAATTTTGAAAATCAATTACCTAAATTAAAAGGAAAACGAGAAGATTTATGGAGAAAATATCATAAAACAACTAATGAAAATGATAAAATAACAATAAAAAATGAAATTAATAAACTTACTGAAGAAATTGATACTATCACAGCCCAGAAAAATGCTTGTAATAGGATTATTGATAGATACAATGTAGTCAGAAAAAAATGTTTAAAAAAATTTGAGAATAAAGAAAAATCAAATAATCTGATTGAAAATAACAAAATAAAAATTAGATAAAATTTCTATTTACAATATAAATTGGAAAAACTATTGAAAAAATTTTTTTACAATAATATAATTTAATTATACGAATAATAGGTTCATTTAATTTTTTATATTTTAATCTTATTTTTAATTTTATAAATGAAAGGGGTACTTTATGAAAAATAAATCTATATTAATGCTTTTTTCATCAATATTAATAATTTTGTACACAGAAATTGTTTGCTTAAATATTGATTTTGCTTTTAATTATTTGCCTATAGCTATATTTATAATATCTTTGGTATTGTTAAATATTAATTTAAAACATCTAAACACATCTAAAACATTGATATTAGTTACTAATTTAATTGTTGTTTCTTTTGTCCTTTTCCCTAGTATTTTAATTTTTGAAATATTTGATAAATACAATGAAGGCGAAATTATAAAAATAGCGGCTATATGTTCAGTTTCTATATTATCTTATAATTTGAAAAAAATAGATTTTTCTAATTTAGATAAAGCTTACTTTGTGGGAATATTGAAGTTTTTTATTTTGCCTTTATTTTTACTTATTGCATTTAATCAACTTTATAATTATTTTATTATTTTCTTAAACGATTTTTTAGATATTGATAATTCTTTGGGAATAATTAATAAATTTGAAGTTATAATGGTTTTAATTTTTAGAACAATTTTAGTAGATATTACATTTATACTATTTACACTATCTATGAAAAATTTACTGAATGATATTAAATATAATAAATACGAATTATTATCAATGATTTTTATTATTTTAATTATATTTATTATAAAAATTTGTATATTAGTTCCTAGTATAACATTAATGAATAAAAATATAAAGCTTCTAACTTCTATTTATCCTGCTAGTAGTATTGATGACTATAATATTTTTTTTGAAAAGGTTATTGATGAACCAACTGACGCAGAAACACAAGAATATATTCTTGACTTTAGTCGTGCTATAAGCAGTTTTAATGAATTGTATACATGTCAAGCTACTAAATATTCATCTGATTACATAACAAATATTCAACTTAATAGTAATCCACAAAACAACAGTGCAACTAGTAAAAGACAAATATTAGAATTTTGTAATAGTAGTACAGAAATTTATATCGAGGTATATAAAGAAATACTAGACAATTTAATTAAACAAATATTTTATTTTATAATTATTTATGTGATTGATTTAATTAGTATTATTATAATTTTT
>CALXZS010000166.1 GCA_944393305.1 uncultured Clostridia bacterium
TTGAATTGCTTCTCTACGTCTTCTATATTGACTGGTTCTTGTAAAACATATAATATATTTTGAATCTTTTAACATATTTTTTGTCTCTAAATATGTGTAGTCAATTTTATTTTGTCCACTCTTCTTTTTGGTCACTTCATTTTCTTGTATATTTTGCAAAAAAACATATGTCCAGTGAATTTGTTCCACATCTCCTACTATTATGTAATCATCAGCTAAATCATATTTATTATTTGCATATTTTAATAAGTCTATTTCTGTATGCAAGAAATCTGATGAACGATTTTTTATTATATCTTTATTTGCTCCATATATATCCATAACTGTAAATGCATTTTCTCTTGATGTAACTACTTCATCATTTCGCATTATTGTTGGAACAGATACTAAATATATTATTAATATTCCCACATACAATGTGACTAACATTACTGATATATTTTCTTGTTTTTCGAATATATACATCAAACCTCTAAAATTTAATATGAACATTATTATCCATAAAGTAAAATAGTTTTTTGACAAATAGTAATATGATACTTTATCCAAAGCTCTTCCTACTAATAATACTACTATATATAACACATTAAATATAAATAGTATTGATAAAAATTTATTTTCTTTAAATTTTCTAATTACTACATATAAAGCAAGTGGTGCAAGCAATATAAAGTTTGAATACAAGTTTGTATATATATAACCAAATGTATTAAAGCCACTTTCCATTAATCTTATTGGTATATCTAATATCTCATCTGTATTTATTGTTTTATTTATTAATATTTTATAAATATTAGGTTCCATATGATATATATAACCTAGCACAAATGGAACTAACAACGTTATTGTTAACATTAAAATATTATTTTTGCAAATTATTTTTTTATCTTTTTTATATGAATATATACACAAATATATCCATTCTGCTGGATACACAAATGGTACAAACATATAGTATGAACAGAATAGTCCAAAATTTAGTAAAAATAATATTATTAAATTATATGACATTTTTATTTTGTCTTCTTTTATAATAATCATCATTTCTATAATTGCAAGAATTATAGTAAAAGATAAACTCATATATTCAAATCCAAATAGCAAGCTATTTAATGGGTAACCCAAAATGCACAAAATACTTAATATTAGAGCTAATACTTTAGCCTTAGTATTTTTTGCAAAATTGCACATTACAAAATATATTAAATATCCTGTTAAGTATAATATAAATATTCCAAAAGCTATAAATATAACATAATTATCTATTATATCTATTTTTCCTTCAAAACATTTCATGATTAAACCAGAATTTACATATGATGCAAATTTTCTAGACTCGAAACTTTTGAAAACTTTATCTTCTGATACAGTTAAAAGCCTTTCATCTTGCATAAATTTTACTGATGTCAGATAATGAGTTGCTGGGTCTCCACTTTCATATTTTATATTAAATGGGAATCCAAAATTTGCATAAGCTACTCCTAAAGTTATTATTAATATTACTAAAGTTGCAATAACATCCATTTTATTTATTGAGTATTCTTGCAAATTAAATTTATTGTTTTTATCTTTTTTTAATATTTTTATAATTAAAATAATTGATATTAAAAAATTAATAATTGCTAATATATATAATTTATTTGGTATTGTAAAAAAAGTAAGTACATAACATAGAAAGGCATTGTAGCACATGTCTAATACAAGTGCAATTCCTATTGATGTTAATATACTTATTTTTTTATTTACTTTTTTTATTAATATAAAACTTATAATTAAAGCAATTGTAGATATTAAAAAAATTATTCCTTGTATATTCATTTGTAAATTTCTCCATTTATTTTCTAGTTATTTATTCTTCATATGGTATATTTAAATGCTTATATGCTTCAGGCATTGCTATTCTACCTCTTGGAGTTCTTGAAATATATCCAATTTGTATTAAGTATGGCTCATATACATCCTCAATCGTAGTAATTTCTTCTCCTAAAGTAGTAGCTAGAGTTTCAATTCCAACTGGTTTTCCTTTATATTTTTCTATTAATGTATCTAATATTCTTCTATCTATTGCGTCCAGCCCCATATCGTCTATATCTAACTTATTTAATGCAATTTTTGCTATTTCTAATGTTATTGTACCATTTCCAAGTACCGAAGCATAATCTCTTACTCTTTTTAAAAGCCTATTCGCTATTCTTGGAGTTCCTCTTGAACGTTTTGCTATTTCTATTGCTGCGTCATTATCTATTGGTATATCTAATATATTTGAAGACCTTTTTACTATTGTAGTTAATTCTTCAGCATTATATAGTTCTAGTCTTTCAACTATTCCGAATCTATCTCTAAGTGGAGTTGTTAAAGCTCCTGCTCTTGTAGTTGCTCCTATTAAAGTAAATTTAGGTAAGTCTAGTCTTATAGACCTAGCACTTGGTCCTTTTCCTATAATAATATCTAATGTAAAGTCTTCTAATGCTGGATATAATATTTCTTCAACACTTTTATTTAATCTATGTATTTCGTCTATAAATAACACATCAAATTCAGATAAATTTGTAAGTAGTGCAGCTAAATCTCCTGGTTTTTCTATGGCTGGTCCTGATGTTATTTTCAAATTAGAATTCATTTCATGTGAAATAATATTTGCAAGTGTTGTTTTTCCCAGTCCTGGAGGTCCATACAAAAGCACATGGTCTAGTGGTTCTTCCCTTTTTTTTGCAGCTTCAATATATATTTTCATGTTTTCTTTTACTTTTGTTTGTCCTATATATTCATTCAAATTTTTCGGTCTAAGTACATTTTCTTGCTGAGATTCAAGTTCATCTACTACATTAGGACTAATTAAATTTTCTTCATCCATTTTTGTTCTTTCCTTTTTTGTTTTTATAATTTTCTTTTATATTTTTTATTTCTTGATTTTTAAAATCTTTTAATTCTTTATATCCAATTGCAAT
>CALXZS010000167.1 GCA_944393305.1 uncultured Clostridia bacterium
GCCTTTATGGTATAATAATTATCGGTATAAAAGAGAAAGGAGATTTTCCATGGAAAAAGTAACTATTATTGTTCCTGTATATAATGTAGAAAAATATTTGAAAACTGCAATTAACTCTGCAATAAATCAAACATATAAAAATATAGAAATTATATTAGTAGATGATGGTTCAACAGACTCATCTGGAAAAATATGTGATGAATATGGAAAAAAAGATGATAGAATAATAGTTGTACATCAAGAAAACAAAGGATTGTCAGGAGCTAGAAATACTGGTTTAGACATAGCAAAAGGAAAATATATAATGTTTCTTGATTCAGATGATACTTTTGAAAAAGATGCCTGTGAAAATTTATATAATGAAATAGAAAAAACAAATGCTGATTTCGTAATAGGAAATTATATTAACACTAAAGAAGATGGCTCAAAATTTAAGAAACCAGCTTTTAGCTTAGAAAAATACAAAAACTTTAAACTTTCAATAAATGATTATAATGACTCTTTCTATATTATGAATTCAGGAGTATGGAATAAAATATTTAGAAAAAGTTATTTAGATAAATTAAAAATAAGATTTGTAGATAGAGCATTAGCTGAAGATGCAATATTTACTACATATTGCTTTATAAAATCAGAAAATGTATATTATATCCCAAACATAGTATATAATTATAGATTAAGAGAAGCAGACTCAATCTCATCTAGTTGTTCAAAAGATTATTTCTTAAAAATTAATAAATCATATAAATTAATATATAATAATTTCAAAGAAAATAATCAACTTGAATATTATAGATATTTTTATGCAAAAAGTATGAACTATATTTTATACAAATTTATTGATTCAGATAAATTAACTCTAAGTGAAAAAATAGATGTATTAGATAATATGAAATGGTTTTATATGTTAAGTAATGACTTAAAAATTCCTACAATAATAAAATCAGTTAGGTACATTATAGAAGCAATAACAAATAATGATTATGGACAAGCACTAAAATATTGTGATATTTTAAATCAAGTAAGAAAAATATTACCAAGTGAAATTAAAGAAAAAATGTCAAAACCAAATGCAGAAACGTATAAACAAATAGAAGAAAATTGTTAATAAAGTAATATGAGGTAATATTACAAAAAATAAAATATATAAAATTTATGATGAACAAATAGATAAAGTTAATTTATATTTATAAAGGAGGAAAAATTGAAAATTTTAGCAATTGGAGACCTAGTTGGTGAAAGTGGGTTAGAAAGATTAAAAAAAGATTTAGCAAATTTGCAGGAAGCGGAAAATATAGATTTTACTATTGTAAATGGTGAAAATGTAGCCGGCGGAATGGGTATGACAACAAAAGCGTTTAATGAAATAAATAAACTAAACGTTGATGTAATAACAATGGGAAATCATACATGGGGTAAAAAAGATATTTTTTCATTTATAAATAACTCTAAAATTGTTAGACCAGCAAACTATTCAAGAGGAGTGCCAGGACATGGCTATACAATAGTAGAAAAGAATAATAAAAAAATAGCTGTAATTAATTTAATAGGTAGAACAGATATGGGAGTACTATCTGAAAACCCATTTACTTGTATGGATGACATATTGAAGAAAATACAAGCAGATATAATAATTTTAGATTTTCACGCAGAAGCAACAGCAGAAAAGATTGCTATGGGATATTATGTAGACGGAAGAATAACAGCAATGTTTGGAACACATACACATGTGCAAACTGCTGATGAGAAAGTATTAGAGAAGGGAACAGGCTATATTACTGATATTGGAATGACTGGACCAAAGAAATCGGTCATTGGAATGGATGTAGATATATCATTAAAAAGGTTTGTTACTTCTCTTCCAGAAAGATATAAATTAGCACCTGGTGGATGTATTTTAAATGGCGTAGTTTTTGAAATAAATGACGAAAATTGTCGAACAAAAGGAATATATAGAATAAATTTATAATAATTGCCATATATTGTCAAATATTGTCGACGAAAAGATTAAAAAAATCATTGAAACTACTAGACTTTATCCTCCAAAAGTAATATAACTATACTTGTAATTACAAACAAACAAAAAATTAAATTAAGGGAGGAAAAAATGGAAGTCTTAAAAATTTCATCAAAATCAAATCCAAACTCAGTAGCAGGAGCAATAGCTGGGATGGTAAAAGAAACAAGAAAGGCAGAAATGCAAGCAATTGGGGCAGGAGCATTAAATCAAGCTGTAAAAGCAGTAGCGATAGCAAGAGGTTTTGTAGCTCCAACAGGAGTTGATCTAGTATGTATACCAGCATTTGCTGAGGTTGAAGTAGAAGGTGAGGATAGAACAGGAATAAGGCTTATTGTAGAGTCAAGATAGAAAATTAAAAAAATAAATATAGGGGGCGTGTAACAAAAATTACATGCCTATTTTTTTCTAAAGTATTGAAAAAAATTCAAATATAAGATATTATATGTAAGAAAATAAGGAGCTTAATGATGAAAAATAATAATGTTTTTAAATATATTTTTATAGTATTTATTATTCTTCTAATAATTAGTGCAGTCTATATATTATATAATCAAAATATGAGTAAGGAAGAAGCAGAAGAAAAAAACAATTCTACAACAGAAGAAGCAGTACAAATATTAGATAATTTGACAATGGGAATATCAAATTATGATACAATGAATCCTTTGCTTACTAATAATAAAGAAATTATAAATATAGACAAACTAATATTTGAACCTCTTATAAATATTACACCAGATTATAAAACAGAAATGTGTTTGGCAACATCATGCACTAAAGTAAGTGATGTAAGATATGAGATAAAACTAGATAATAACATCAAATGGCAAGATGGAAGTAGTCTAATTGCAAAAGATGTCGAATTTACAATTAATAAATTAAAAGAAAGAAATACAGTGTATTCAGCAAATGTACAAGAT
>CALXZS010000168.1 GCA_944393305.1 uncultured Clostridia bacterium
TAGCCTCTCTTTTCTTCCTCGTCTTCTACCATTTCTCTAAGTATTTTTATCATCTTTGCACCATTTGGAAGTATTATAGGAAAGCCTTTTCCTATATAATCTACACTTGTATATATTTCTAACTCTTTACCTAATTTACTGTATTCCATTTGACTTTTCCTCTTTTCTTTTGAATATGAAATTTACATTTTGTGTTGTTTTTTCGTAAATTGTATGTTATACTAACCATCGTAGGAAATGAACATAGTAGTAGATATGTGTTGCCACTGCACTAGATAACTTTGGTTATCAGAAAGTGAGGTGGTGTTTATGAGCTTTATACTTTTTTTATTATATACCTTAATGGTATCATCAACAATAAACGTAACCTTATTAACGATTTTATACATAAAATATGTAAATTCAAAAATAGATAAGGAATAAAATAACAACACATTCCACTATGCCAATATTGCGAATGTGTTGTTATAACTATATGTAGTGGTAACCGCATTCACTGCGGTTATTCATTTCCTATACTTATTATACATAGTTATTAAAAAAATGTCAAATCTATATCATCAGATTTCGCTGTATTTTCCCTATCATCTTTTACTTCTGCATTCTTTCTATATCCTTCAAATAATATTTCTGGGCGGACTTTTTTATTTTTGTCATAACTTTTTCCTAATCTTTTATAAAAATCTTTTGTCATGATAATTTTTACTAAATCGGGACATAGAATTTCTTGTATGTTATCAGTACTTTTAAATACAGCTCTTATTCTTTTATATAATTCATACACTTTTTGATAATCTTTTGGAATAGGTATTCTTCTTTTTTCATCATAAGTTAACCACCATCGAAATTTCATTCCTGAAAAACCACCAAAAGGCTTTCTTCGTCCTTCAATATCAAGCCCTCCCATATAGAAATTATCAAATCCATCATCTAATATTGATTTGTAACTTTCTTGTCCATTCAATGCTTCTCTATAATACTCAGCTATATAAAGTGCTATTCTATATTCTTCACTATTTGCCAAAATTTCCTCATTAACTAATCTATTTAATACAAAAAATTCAATACTAGAATTAAAACATATTTTTTCTATATTTATATCGTCTCTATCATCTATTCTTTCTTCGCAAATATAGCGTAATGAATTAACTTTATTATAAAAATCTAATCTATAAATCATAGGGTGGTTAACATCATATAACTCTCGGTAGTCATCTTGCTTAATATTATAATTGTTTAACAATTCATTTTTAACATTTTCTTTTCCAAAATCTTTGTCCAATTCTAAGCATATAAGAGCTAACCCCCAACAATGTAGTCCCGCTTTATAAAAACTTTTGCAAATATCTATAATAGATTTATAATACTTATATTTATCGTAATTAAAATCTTCACCTAATACTTTTCCATCATCTGCTTTGTAATCTTTAAAAAGCAATCTATAAAAATTTATTTCTGTATTTATTGTTCCTTTTATATAATCTTTTCTCATCATTTCATAGAGATTTTTATAATCTCCTTCAGTTAAATTACTATGCATATATTCTTTCAAATCCGGTAATATTTTTCTAAGAATCTGACTATAATTTAATCCATCTTCCAATTTACCATTAGGCGATTTTATTTGAGCTAATACACTTTCTTTTGATATATTTTTTTCAGTAAGTTTTTCAATTAAATATGAAAACATTGCCATATATTGTCCTATATGCAATCTAATATTTAACTCACTATCAAAATAAAATCTACTTTCTAAAGGTACATTCACTTCTCTTTGAGATTTATTATATTCTTTTATAGTCTTAACTAAAAATTCTATATAGTCTCGTGAATAATCTATACCATAAATTTCTGGACTTGAACGAGGGTAAAGACCATCTTTTACTCTTTCAGCAAAATCCCATCCATCATTGTAATCTCCCCAAAAGCCATTATACATTGTGGATAGATTTTCCGTTGATTTCCACATTGCAAGTATATCTTTTGCCATCTTATTAGAATTATTGTCAGGCATAATTTTTATTTTTTTAGGTTTTTTTGAATTTATTTGGTCTAAACAGGATTGTAATGTTTCGTTTCCCAAATCGTTTAAGTAAAACATTAAAGTAAATAATCCATCTCTTCCATATTTTTCAATTCTTAATAGAGCAGTTAATTTATTATACTTTTCTAATATATCCTCCACATTTTTTAAAGATAAATGCTTATCCATAAATTTTAAAAGTTCGCCATCTTCTGATTCTCTATGTATTTTATCAACCATTTCTGTTATTAATTTTAAATAATATTGTCGTTCCTCTTCGTTTTTTATTTTTATTTTATACGAATTACCTTTAAATGAATCACAATTATTAGTTTCATTATATAAGGCATAATAATAAAATTTAGTTTTATAAAATTTTTCTTTAAAATCTTCTGGTACCTCTTCTCCAAATACTGAAACTAACCTTTCAAGATTTTCTATCCTAGAATAATACTTATAATAAAATTTCTTTCCTGTTAGTACACTTTCCCACGTCCCAGTATCCAAATAATCTAATATCTTCTTAGCCCACAAAGGCACATCTAAATAATCGCTTTCTATTTCTTCCCATAACTTGCTTTGGTATTCTTTTGCTCTATCTAAAAGTCCTCCTGGTGATAGCAACTTTTCTCTATTTTCTGCAACATATAAATCTAAATATCTTTTAGATAGTGCTATAACTCCCACTTTTTTATCTAATGACATATTGTCCCTGTCTAGCTTGTCTAAAGACTCACCATCAATAACTAATGCTGGTATTTTTGAAAAAGATGCCATTGCTTTTATGGATGATTTTAATTCTTTAAATGTTTCATCTAATACTTTATTTGCTATTTTTTTGCTTTCTTGTTCATCTTCGTTACTTAAAAATGTATTTAAAGTATTATTTTCATCATAGTA
>CALXZS010000169.1 GCA_944393305.1 uncultured Clostridia bacterium
ACCTCCTGAATGTAAATCATCATTTGGAGTAAATTTTGTATATTTTTCATCATAGCCATAATTTTTTCTATACTTTACAACGGTTTCTTCTTTAAAATCTTTTCCATATGAAGCCAGGTGAATTCCTGTTATAACAACCTCTTTTATTCCTTTTTCTGAAATTTCTTTTATCTCTTCTAGTATATTTTCCGGAACTCTACTTCTTACTTTTCCTCTTGCATAAGGTATTATGCAATATGTACAAAATCTATCACAACCATCTTGTACTTTTATGACCGCTCTATTCATCTCTGTATATGTTGTTATTCCAAAATCTAAAAAGTTATTTTGGTGCATTACATCACTAATTATTTCTTCTTGTTTATTCTTTTTATATTCTTCTATTATATTTACAATTTGTGTTTTTTCATTGTTTCCAATTATAATATCTACTTCTGGAATATTTGCAATTTCCTTTCCTGCTACCTGTGCATAACATCCACACGCAACAATAATAGCCTTTGGATTTAGTTCCTTGGCTCTTCTTAACATCTGTCTGGATTTTCTTTCTGCAATATTGGTGACACTACAAGTATTTACTACATAAACATCAGCTATATCATCTGTTAGCTCATATCCATGTTTTATAAACTGCTCTTCCATTGCTCCAGTTTCATATATATTAACTTTGCATCCTAATGTAAAAATATGTACTTTCATAACGTATATATTATATCATTGTTATGTAAATTGCACAATAGTTTTTATGAAATAAAATAAAGGCAGTTGACCAGTTACTATTTACAGCTAAATTTATTATAAAGAATAATAAGCTGTGAATGGTAACGACCATACTACCTTCAATTAGTTTGTATTGGCTTAGGCTTACCTACCGCCTCCACCACCGCCGACCTCCGCCACCGTCCGCCTCCACCGGAGAATCCTCCTCCTCCGCCAGAGCCTGACGAGAACGATGATGACATTGAATTACTAATTGAGTTAAAGCTTCTTGTAAAATCCATATGCATGAAAATATACATATTTGGATATATTGAATAATCTAAATTATCATAATCAGGATATACTACTTTAAGCCCTTTTATTACTTTTTCAGCTATTCCAAAAGCTGTTGCATATACTAAAAATTTTTCCCATATTACTAAATCTGGTATATCTTTTTCTTTAAGTAACGAAAAGTCTTCCATATACTTTTTAAACGCCTTCCATTTTTCTTGTTCATCTACGCCTTCCTGAGTGTATACACTAATTTTGTTTTTAGCAATATTTCCTGTAATTAAATCTATTATTACTAATATTATCATAATAACAATAACAAACCATGGTATTCCTATACTATTTATGCTTTCTGTAATTATTTCTTGATTTTCTAAAAACATATATCCAAAAAACATTATACAAAACCAAAGTATACTGTTAGATATTAATTTGACTCTTTTCTTTATTCCATTATTGTCTAATAATTTTTTATCTAATAGTTCTTTTTTTATACTTGAATCTAATGCAGTTTTTAAATTTAATACTTGCGAAGTATTTGATTCTATATATTTTTTTAGTTCTTTCATTGTTATTGAGCTTGTGTCCATATTATTACTATTGTTTCCAAAAATTCCTTTTCTTTTATTCATACAAGCATTTTTTATAAATTCGAATATTATTATTTCGTCTTTTTCCCCAGTTACATACTGAGCATTATTTACTAATAAGATTATATTACTATCTTCTTTTCCTTTTTCATTTACTATTTGTTCTATTTTTAATGCTTTTTTTAATGATAAATTTAGTAAAGTTGACGAAAATACTCTTCCTATATCTGTTGAATCAAAACCATTATATTTATTTTCTATAATATATACAGCTTCTGCTGGAGTTGCATCTTGTCTTGGAATATCTCTATAATAATCAAAATTGATAGTAGGCATAACTTTTTTTGTATTTTTTATTGTTAATATGTTTTTTATTAAAAAATATATTAACACACCAAATATTACTAGACATATTATAACTGATATTATTAGTTTTCCTATTCTTGTTCTGTTTGCATCATTTGCCCATCCAGTTTCTTCTTGTATAATACTTTCTAATGCATTTGTATTATATTGCCTAGTTGATGTATTTACTATATTCGATGGCATTGCTATTCTAACTTCTACCATTTTATTTTCTTTGTTATTATTTACCTCAAACTCAACAGTATCATTTGAAGTAGCATAAATTGTTCCATTTAAGTCTGGTGTATGTCCCCATACTCTTAAATCTTCTTTATTTTCTACTGCTTTTGGTAACTTTATTGTACCAGTTATACTTTTAGCCGATATTTCAAAATCGTTACCAACAAACTGCCAATACATTTCACTACAATCATTATATAATGCTATTGCATCTTCTACATGATATTTTATTTTATACGTTGCTGTTCCACTTGAATTTTCATATTCTGTTCCCCAAGCAACTTCATAATTATCTCCCATGTCCAGGAAATAGAAATGATCTTGTGCTACATGATATGAATATTCATTCGTTTTTATTAGTTCTTCTTCTTTTCCATTTTCAAGAACTTTACTCATTGTCATATTTTCTATACTGGAATATTTTGAATTATCTTTTTCAAATGTTTTAAATAATGTGTTTGTATCTTCTATATCTATATTCCATGTTTCAGTTACATCCATTGAGCCATCATCATTAATTTGTACATCAAAGTGTAAATTATTTAAATATAAATCTGAACTGGCTGCTTTTGAAACAGATATTATAGATAAAAGAATTAGTATGCATATACTTATTATGGTTATTCTTTTTATTACTTTCATTTATTTTTACCTCTTTGTTTATTATATTGAAATTATATATTATTTATTATTTATTTTCAATAT
>CALXZS010000170.1 GCA_944393305.1 uncultured Clostridia bacterium
TCCTTTTCTTTTAATACTATTGTTATATGACTTGTTCTTTTTCTAATTCTTACTGCTGAACCTTTTGCAGCTGGTCTAATTCTTTTTAATGTTGGACCTTGATTTGCATATATTTCAGATATATATAATTTTTCATGACTCATATCATGATTATTTTCTGCATTAGCAATTGCTGATTTTAATAATTTTTCAAGTATTGGTGATGATGCTTTAGGTGTAAATTTCATTATAGCTAATGCTTCATCAACTTTTTTACCTCTTACTAAATCTGCAACTATTTTTACTTTTCTAGCTGATATTCTAGCAAATTTTAATTGTGCTCTTGCTTCATTAATTGTTGCTTGCTCTTGCATTTCTTTCCCTCCTTGTTAATTAATTATTTCTTAACTGTAGTTTTCTTATCTCCAGCATGACCTTTAAAAGTTCTTGTAGGTGCAAATTCTCCTAATTTATGTCCTATCATTTCTTCTGTTAAATAAACTGGTACATGTTTTCTTCCGTCATGAACTGCTATTGTGTGTCCAACCATTTGAGGATATATTGTAGAAGCTCTTGACCATGTTTTTAATACTTCTTTTTTTCCTGTTTCATTCATTTCTTCTATTCTCTTTAGAAGTCTTTCTTGTACATAAGGTTTCTTTTTGCTTGATCTTGACATTTACTCATTTCCCTCCTTTAAGATTATTTTCTTCTCTTAACTATGAATTTATTTGATAATTTCTTTTTATTTCTTGTCTTGTATCCAAGTGCTGGTTTACCCCAAGGTGTTAATGGTCCTGCGTGTCCTACAGGTGCTCTACCTTCACCACCACCATGTGGGTGATCTACTGGGTTCATAACAGATCCTCTAACTTCTGGTCTCCATCCCATATGTCTTTTTCTACCAGCTTTACCAATTTTTATTGTATCATGTTCAGCATTTCCAACTGTTCCAATTGTAGCTCTACATCTTGTTAAGATTAATCTCATTTCTCCTGAAGGAAGTCTTACATGTGCATATTTACCTTCTTTTGCCATAAGTTGTGCTTCTTGTCCTGCACTTCTTACTAATTTTCCACCTTGTCCTGGATTTAATTCGATATTATGAATCATTGTACCTACTGGTATAGATTCTATAGGCATACAGTTACCTGGTTTGATATCAGCTTTTGCTCCTGATATAACTTTATCTCCATCTTTTAATCCTAAAGGTGCTAATATATATGCTTTTTCTCCATCTTCATATTGAATTAATGCAATATTTGCACTTCTATTTGGATCATATTCGATACCAATAACTGTTGCTTCCATATCATCTTTTAAACGTTTAAAATCAATTATTCTATATTTTTGTCTATTTCCACCACCTTGGTGTCTAACAGTAATTCTTCCATATGAGTTTCTTCCTGCTTTTTCTTTTTTCTTTGCTAATAAAGATTTTTCAGGTGTTTTCTTTGTTATTTCATCAAATGTAGAAACTGTCATGTTTCTTCTTGATGGTGTATATGCTCTAAATCTTTTTATTCCCATTTTAATTATCCTTTCTATTTTTTATTGTAGATTTTTTCCTGCTCTACTGCAGATATTCTTTATTATCCTGGTATTTTCCAGATAGTTTTTTGATTGTAATCTTGTTTTATTCGATTACAAAGTTTCTATAACTTACTTTTTAGCACAGCTAATTTTTTAAGCTCCCATAAATTCATCTATAGAATCTTTATATTTTTTAGATATCTTTGTTTGTTTTCCACCTTTTGATAAATATGTTTTTTGTTTTGTTTTTGTGTCTATTGTAACAATAGCTTTTTTCCAATCAGATGTTTTTCCAACATATCTTCCCATTCTTTTTTCTTTTCCACTTACATTCATAGTATTAACTTTTAATACTTTTACTTCAAAAAGTTTTTCAACAGCATTTTTAATATCTATCTTTGTAGCTTTTGGATTTACTTCAAAGGTATACTTTCCTTCATTTAGCCCATCATTACTTTTTTCTGTAATAATTGGAGCAATTATTATTTCTTCTGGTCTCATTATGCGTACACCTCCTCTAATTTCTTAACAGCATCTAGAGTTACAACTAGTTTATTATATTTTAATAAATCATAAACATTTATTGTATTTACTAAAGTTGTTTTCACACCTTCTATATTTCTTGCTGATTTTTGTACGTTTTCATTCTTTTCTGGTAATAAGATTAAAGTTTTTCCTGTAACTTTTAAATTTTCCAAAGTTTTTACCATAGCTTTTGTTTTTATTTCTTTCATTTCAGCTTTATCTAAAACAATTAAATTGTTTTCTAAAACTTTTGAGCTTAATACTGAACGTATTGCTAATCTTCTTTCTTTCTTATTAACAGTATATTTGTAAGAACGTGGTTTTGGTCCTAATGCTATACCACCTTTTACCCATTGTGGTGCTCTAATAGAACCTTGTCTTGCTCTACCTGTTCCTTTTTGTCTCCATGGTTTTCTTCCACCACCAGATACTTCTGATCTTGTTTTAGTACTTTGTGTTCCTTGTCTTTGGTTAGCTAAGTAATTAACTAATACACTATGTACAATTGCTTCATTTGGTTCAATTCCAAATACGTTATCATTTAATTCTACATCGCTAACTTTTTTACCTTCCATATTATAAACATCTATTTTAGGCATTGTACTTTCCTCCCTTCCTATTTACTTATCTTTACACTTGATTTTATTTTTAGGATAGCTCCTTTTGGTCCTGGAACGCTTCCTTTTACTAATATTACATTTTTATCCATATCAACTTTTATTACTTCTAAGTTTTGGATTGTTATTTTTTGTACACCCATATGTCCTGGTAATTTTTTACCTTTGAAAACTCTACCTGGTGTAGATGTTGGTCCCATT
>CALXZS010000171.1 GCA_944393305.1 uncultured Clostridia bacterium
CCAATGTCATCAGTTTAAGAAAATAAAAAAATCAAAATCAGTATTAGATTAATCAAATTTTATCTAATATTGATTTTTTTGTACAACAAATAAACCTATATAATAGGTGCTTAAATTATGTATACTAAAAACTTTTCAGTTTGTTGTAGCTATTTTTATTGTCAGGTCGCCATTTTATTTCATATTCTCTATCTTTTCGAATCGGAATCCTATATTTTAATATCTTTTTACTTAACTTATTATATTTCCTTAGTCTTTTGATGTTATTATCTTCTAGCAATATTTCTATCATTTCATTTTTGAATAAACCTATTGATACGTTTGTATTTATTTTCATTTCATATTTATATTTCTTTTGTTCTATTTTTTCTTGTGCTTCATTTTTCATTGTTTGCACCATATTATATACAAATGTACTTGCATATATATCTTGTTTTATTATGTCCTCTTTACTACTTGTAAATTTTTCTATTTGTAATTTATTTTTTAGGTTATCATATAATGTTTCTATATTCCATCTTTTCCCATACATTTCAAATATTTCTTCAGTACTAAATTCTTTAACATTGGTTATTAAGTATTCTTCTTTTCCTTTTTTTAATTTGTGTTTTATTATTCGTACTTCTATTTTGTTTTCTTTTGCATAGTTTCTGGTTTCTTCATTTGCAAAATTGTCCCTCCTCATTCTTTCTTTCGTGCGTGCTATTTCTACTATTTCATCATTGGTTTTCATTTTTTCTGTCTCTTGTTTGAAGTATCTTGTTTTTGATCGTATTAAGTATTTTATATTATTTTTTTGTAGCAATGTTAGAAAATCAATTGATATATAATTTCTATCCATTATATATATACTTTTATAACCTTCTGTTATCTCTTGGTCTTTCTTTATATGTCGTTTTGCCATATCTATTTCTTTTGTTCTGTATTTTTCGGGTATTACATCTATTATATATCCATTCAATACATCGTAGCACATTGATACACTTGCTCTTGGTATACTTTCTCCTTTTTTTCCTTTTACTCTTCCAAATGTTTCTTTACTTCTTTCTGTATTTGGTATTTCTATGTCTGTTCCATCTATTGCTTTCAATATATATCCTTTGTAATTTTTTGCGCCTTTATCTTTATATTCACTATAAAATCCTTTTAAATAGTCTTCATTTAATTCTACAAATGCTTCTGGTTTTAATTTCAATCTTTGATCTAATAATGCTTGGGCAGACATCTCTGTATCTTCTTCAATCTTATCAAAAAAATTATTTATTTCCATATTTGTACTCAATCCTTTTTTATTTAATATATAATGAATTAATTTTACAAAATCCATTTTTCTTTTTCTTGTAAAATCTGTAATTGCCTTTTTACACTTTTCTTTAAATGCTTCGCTTGTTATTTTTTCTTTTGCTTTTATTATTCCTTTGTAACCATATTCTATCATATTTTTTCCTTTTTGCTTTATTTTAACATAAAAAAAATTGTAATACTATTATTTTTTTGTATTACAATTTTTTCTTAAACTGATGACATTGGAGGTGTCCCCAAAAACATCCCCCCAAAATAGCTTCTTGTTATTTTATGATATCTTTTAATTTTTTATATCTAATATAACATATTACCATACCTAATAGAGTTATTCCTATTAGTATTGTTATTATTGGACTTACTCCAGTTTGCGGAATACTTGAATTAGCAACAGTATTATCTATAATACCATTTGTATTTTCTGTTGTATTTTCTACATTGTTTTGTGTTTGATTTTCATCTTCTGGTGTATTATCATCTATTGGTGGATTTTCTTCACTTGGCTGTTCTACTATACTTTCAACTTGTATTGTGGTTTCTATTACATTTCCAACTAAATCACTTATTTGAACTGTTTCAGTTTGATTTTCATAAAATGTTTTACTCATTGATAAACTATCTTCTGATAAAGTCCATCCATCAATCGCTACTAATCTTTCGTTTGATTGTATAATTACATTTATAGCCTCTCCATTATTTATGTTTTCATACTCTACATTTATTATAGGTGCTTCTTTATCTATCCAATTAACTTTTGCTGTATTTGTTCCAGTATTTCCCTCAGCATCTTTATATTCGAATGTAAATTCATCATTTTCATCAAATATGTATTGATTGTTTCCTGCATTATTAGTTATAGTTACATCTTCTTTGTTAAATGTAATTGTAGCTGTAACATTTTCATTTGTTGGTTCTGTAATATCATAAGAAATTGTAGATATTATTTCCTCTATTTCTTTATTTACTATAATTTCACATACTGCTATTTTATTTCCATCTTGTGTTGTTACTGTTATATTTGCTGTTCCTTCTCCCACTGCTGTTACTATTCCATTATCTACTGTTGCAACATCTGTATTATCTGAACTCCATGTTACATTTTTATTTGTAGCATTGCTTGGTATAATTGTTGCTACGAGTGTTGTTATTTTTCCTATTTCTAATTCCTCATTTTGTGAATTTAATGTTACACTCTCTACTTTTATTTCTTCTGGTTCTGGTTCTGGTTCAGGTTCAGGTTCTGGCTCTGGTTCAGGCTCTGGTTCTGGCTCAGGCTCAGGTTCTGGATCTGGTGGTGTAGGTTCTTCTTTTGGTAATACTGTTATTTTGCATACTGCTGTTTTATTTCCATCTTGTGTTGTTACTGTTATATTTGCTGTTCCTTCACCTTCTGCTGTTACTATTCCATTATCTACTGTTGCAACATCTGTATTATCTGAACTCCATGTTACATTTTTATTTGTAGCATTATTTGGTATAATTGTTGCTACAAGTGTTGTTATTTCACCTATTTCTAATTCCTCATTTTGTGAATTTAGTGTTACA
>CALXZS010000172.1 GCA_944393305.1 uncultured Clostridia bacterium
TTTCCTTAAAATATAATATTGGTAGATTTTAAACGAAGGAGGAATTAATATGCTAAAATCAAATGTTGCATGGAGCACAGATAAAGATAGTTTTAATGCAGGTAAGGCGTCTGCTAAAAAGGCCGTTTGTGACCTTGTTCAGACAAAGGTTGCTTTTTTATATACATCAGTAGATAATGATGTAAAAAAAGTTTTAGAAGGAGCAAAAGAAGAACTCGGAACAGCACCAATTATAGGATGCACATCAAGTTCAGGAATTATAGTTCCAGATGGATTCATTTCATCTCAAAATGGATTTGTAGGAATATTAGCTTTAGGAGATCCAGATACAACAGTTGGAGTAGCAGGCTCTAAAAAACAAAAAACAGCAAGAGAAACAGGAAGAATGGTTGCTAAAGAAGCAATGAAAAATGCAGGATTAGACTTTGCACCAGAATACTTTTATATGGTTGCATCACCAGGAGAAGAAGAGGATTATTTAAAAGGAATTGAAGACGTAATAGGAAGAGTACCTTTCTTTGGTGGAAGCGCAGCAGACAATACTGTTGAAGGAAAATGGAGTATTTATACAGGAGATACAGTATTTTCAGATGGTGTTGCAGTAGCATTCTTCTATACAGATAAAAAAATGTCTAATGTATATACTGGTGCATATCACGAAACAGGAAATAGTGGAATAATAACAAAATTAAAAGGAAAAAGAACTCTAGTAGAAATCGACGGAGTTCCAGCACTTAAAAAATATGCAACTTGGACAGGAAAGAAAATGAAAGACATAGAAGGTGGAAAATTATTACTACAAACAGTAACAGCTCCACTTGGTGTAAAAGATAGATTAGGAGATTTAGTTGCAATACGCCATCCAATGGCAGGAAATCCAGATTATTCTATGAATATAGGAAATGACTTAGCATTAAATACAGCAGTTATTCAAATGGAAGCAAGTGTAGATGAACTTATTAATTCAACAGGAAATACAATGAAAGAATTAAACAAAGAGTTAGGAGAAAAAGCAGGAGCTTATCTTTTAGTTCATTGTGGAGGAAGAAAACTAGGAATAGGCGATAGAATAGATGAAGTTGCAAAACAATTAAAGAAAGAAGCAAAAGGAGTTCCATTTATTACAATATTTACATTTGGAGAATATGGTTTTAAAGACCATGGAGCAAATACTTGTGGAGGTTTAATGCTATCATTTACAGCAATCGCTGAATGAAGAGATGGGGAAGACCCAAATAAGGAAGAATATGCTTTAAAAAATATGTGTGCCTTTAAACAAGGCGAGAAAGAGAGAAAAGGTATGAAAAATTTAATAGGATATGAATGGAAAGATGCCTCAGATGGAAATATTATAGAAGTTACAAATCCGGCAACAGGTAAACTTATCGATACAGTTCCAAACTGTACTGCGGATGATGTAAATGAAGCTGTAAAAGTAGCTGAGATAGAGCAAAAGAAATGGGCTGAAGTTCCACTTCATGAAAGAGCAGATAAAATATATAAATTTATTTCTCTAGTTGAGAGAGATAAAGATAGATTAGCAAAACTTTTATCAGATGAAACTGGTAAACCAATAAAAGAAGCAATTGCAGAAATAGCGAATGTAAAGATTGGAGCAACAGCTTTTATAGAAAGGGCAAAACATTTATATAATGAATCAATTCCATCAGGACAAGAAGCTGGTCAAGAAAAAACAATGCAAATAACAATAAGACAACCAATTGGAGTTGTGGCAGCAATATTACCATTTAACTTCC
Organism: uncultured Clostridia bacterium; assembly: GCA_944393305.1. Classification (GTDB taxonomy): domain Bacteria; phylum Bacillota; class Clostridia; order TANB77; family CAG-508; genus CAG-793. The sequence continues at coordinate 1,758 of CALXZS010000172.1, forward strand.
CAAGTGACTTATTCTGTCAAAAAGTACCACCAGCGCTTTTAATGGGAAATAGTATAATTGTAAAACCATCAAATTATAATCCTCTAACACTTATTGAATATGTAAAATTAATGTTAGAGGCAGGTGTTCCAGCAGGAACAATACAGGTACTTACTGGTGATGGTCCAACAGTAGGACAAGAATTAGCAGGAAATAAAGGTGTACATTTAGTTTCATTAACTGGAAGTACAGGAGCTGGAATTCAAACAATGGGAACATGCTCTAAGAATTTAACACATGTAATGTTAGAACTTGGAGGAAATGATGCATTCATTTTCTTAGAAGATGGAGATATGGATTTAGCTGTGAAAGAAACTATTTGGGGGAGATTATATAATGGTGGACAAGTATGTTGTGCATCTAAGAGATTTTTAATACATAATTCAAGAAAACAAGAATTTATAGACAGAATGAAAGAAGTAATATCTAATTTAAAAGTTGGAGATCCATCAAACATGGATACAGATATGGGACCACTTATAAATGAGCCAGCAGCAAAAAGAGTAGAAGAATTTGTAAATAAAACAATTGAACAAGGTGCTACATTAGTTTGTGGTGGAAAAAGAGAAGGTGCATATTACTATCCAACAATATTAGATAATGTAACAAAAGACATGGATGTTGCAAAAGATATGGAAATATTTGGACCAGTAATTCCAGTTATAGGATTTGATACTGAAGAAGAAGCCATAGAAATTGCAAATCAGTCTTCATATGGTCTATGTGGATGTGTAATAACAAAAGATTATTCAAGAGGAGTAAAAATAGCTCATAAATTAGAATGTGGAGGAGCCGTTGTAAATGGTGCAAGTTTCTATCGTTCATTTGAAATGCCATTTGGTGGATGGAAACATAGTGGAATAGGAAATGAAGGTGTACTTACAACACTTCAAGAAATGAGTAGAATGAAAACTATTGTACTAAAAAAT
>CALXZS010000173.1 GCA_944393305.1 uncultured Clostridia bacterium
AAAGCTATTTTATCTCCAAAATATCTAACTACTGTTGACGCTGCATCTGCCATTGCCTCTAGAAATACATTTTGTTCAGCACAATTGTCTGGTCCTATTAATCCTTCTTTTGTCTTTCCTCCTGAATGTATCCACATTTTTCCTTCTCTTGAAGCACAACCAATAGATAATTGTTTTAGAGCTCCACCATATCCACCCATTGGGTGACCTTTAAAATGTGATATAACTAACATTGAATCATAGTTTTTCATATGATTGCCCACATAATTATGTTTTAAAACTTTTCCATTTTCTACTTCTAGTTCTATATCTGGCTTTTCGCTATCTAGAATATCTACTGTATAATATTTATTCCATCCATGATTTTCTATAACTTTTAAATGGTCTTTAGTTGTTGTTCTCTCTCCTTCATATGCAGTATTATTTTCAACAATTGTACCATTTACATATTCTACCATAGGCTTCATGAATTCTGGTCTTAAATAATTTTGATTTCCCGCTTCTCCTGAATGTACTTTAACTGCTACTTTTCCTGGTAGCTCTCTACCTAACACCTTATAAATTTTAATTACATTTTCTGGTGTTATTTCTTTGCAAAAATATACTTTTGATTTTTCCATATATATTATCCTTTCTTTTTTATTATTATCATTTTTTTATAATATAATTCAATTTTAATTTCTCAGTCAATTATTTTCTCCCAAGGCAAATTATCTTTTCCAAAGTGACCATAATTAGTTGTTCTTGTATAAATAGGTTCTTTTAATCCTAGAAAGTCTATGATTCCATTAGGGGTTAAATCAAATTTTTCTTTTACTAATTCAACTAATTCTTCATCTGTTTTTGAACTGGTTCCGAATGTATTTATATAAATGGATAATGGTTCTTTCATTCCTATTGCATAAGATACTTGCATTTCACATTTTTTTGCATATCCATTTGCAACAAGATTTTTTGTTATAAATCTAAGCATATATGCTGCTGACCTATCTACTTTACTTGCATCTTTTCCAGAAAAAGCACCTCCTCCATGCCTACTATATCCACCATAAGTATCTACTATTATTTTTCTACCAGTTAACCCTGTATCTCCTAAAGGTCCACCTATTACAAATCTACCAGTAGGATTTATGTAAATTTTTGTGTGTTTGTCTATCATATTTTTAGGTATTGTAGGATATATAACTTTTTCTATGACATCTTTTGTAATTTCTTCTTTTGTAGCATTTTCTAAATGTTGAGTTGAAATTAATATTGTTTCAATTCTTTTTGGTTTATCATTTTCATATTCAACAGTTACTTGTGTTTTTCCATCTGATCTTAAATATGGTATTTCTTTATTTTTTCTAACATCAGTTAGTTTTTTTGATAATTTATGTGCCATGGAAATTGCATAAGGCATATATTCTTCTGTTTCATCACATGCATATCCAAACATAATTCCTTGGTCGCCTGCTCCACCAGTATCTACTCCTAATGCAATATCTGGACTTTGCTTTGTTATTTCTGCTTGTATTTTACAAGTTCTATAATCTATATCTGTTTTTTCATTATCATAACCTATTTCTTTAATTGTATTTCTTACTATGTCACTTATTTTTATTCTTGCTGTTGATGTTAGTTGTCCTGCTATTGTTACTGTATTTCCAGACAAAAAAGTTTCTATCGCTACTCTAGAATCTCTATCTTGTTTTAAACATTCGTCTAAAATTGTATCTGATATTAAGTCAGCCATTTTATCTGGATGACCTTCTGTTACACTTTCTGAAGTAAAATAATAATTTTTCATTTTTCTAAATCATTCCTTTCGCTTGGCAAAAAGCACAACACCGTATGAAGTGTGCATTTTTTTAATCATTTTCTTCTTTTCATTTTTTATATTATTTTATGCGATGATTATATCATTTATTTTTTTATAATACAATTAAAAATCATGATTTACAGCTCATATTAATTATTTTAAAAATTGTATATTCAAAATTTCGTAGTTCCGCGTAAGCGTTCAAACGAGCTTAAAGGATTTAAGCGAAGTGCGTTTGGAGCTGTAAAATTCGAAGAATTTTAGCAGCGACCGCAAGGAACAAGAAATTTTCGAATATACAATTAAAATATATTAATAATATAAACTGTGACTTGTATTTTTAATAAGTTATTTTTTATTCAGCATTTTTATTTTCATCACAATCGCAAATTCCTTCTATTGTAGCGAATACTTGCTCTTTTCCTATTTTATTATCATTATTTATTAAATCTTCTAATGTTAATATTCCTATAACATTATTATTCATATCAACTACTGGTACTCTTCTAATTTGATTTTTTTCCATTGTATTTTCAGCATTTTGTACTTCTTCATCTTGTTTGCAAGTAAAAACATTAGTTGTCATTATTTCACTGACTGGTGTATTTTTTACATCTTTATCACATGCAATTGCTCTTAAAACTATATCTCTATCTGTTACAATTCCACAAACTCCATTATTTTCATCACATACAGGTATTGCCCCAACATGATTTTCTCCCATTAATTTTGAAACCTGATCTAATTTGACATCAGGTGTAACATAACATACATTATTTTGCATACAATCTTTAACTTTCATTTTTATTCTTCCTTTCTCATTAAAATAAACAAATTCTTCAATTTGTTCTATTTATATTTTTTGTAATTCTGAATAAAATATGCAAGCAAAGATTTTA
>CALXZS010000174.1 GCA_944393305.1 uncultured Clostridia bacterium
AAAGGATGTGTTCTAATGGGAGAAAAGAAGAATGAAATTATTTTATTTGAAAACCAAGGAGTAAAATTAGAAGTTAACTTAAAAGATGAAACTGTATGGCTAAACAGAGAACAATTAGCTAAATTGTTTGATAGAGATGTAAAAACTATTGGAAAGCATATCAATAATGCTTTAAAAGAAGAATTGCATGGCATTCCAACTGTCGCAAAATTTGCGACAGTTCAAAAAGAAGGAGATAGAAATGTTACAAGAAACATTGAATATTATAATTTAGATATGATAGTGAGCATTGGTTATAGAGTAAAATCTAATAAAGGAATCATATTTAGACGCTGGGCCAACAAAGTTTTAAAAGATTATATGTTAAAAGGTTATGCGGTAAATCAAAGAAGATTAGAGTATTTGGAAAAGACAATAAAATTGATAGACATTGCAAATCGCATTGATAATAGATTAGAAAATGATGATGCAAAAGAAATATTAAAAGTTATTGGTGAATATTCACGAGCATTAGATATGTTAGATGAATACGATCATAAAACATTAAAAAAGCCAGATGGAAATGTAGATACAAGAGTAATAACTTATGATGATTGTATGACTATTATAAATAGTTTAAAATATAAAGAAGAAAGCGAATTATTTGGCTTTGAAAGAGATAAAGGATTGAAGGCAATTATAGGAAATGTGTATCAATCATTTGATGGACAAGATATTTATAGTACAATAGAAGAAAAAGCTGCCAATTTGCTTTATTTAGTTGTAAAAAATCATGTTTTTATTGATGGAAATAAAAGAATTGCAGCAACATTATTTATATATTTTCTAAAGTTTTATAACATATTATATAATGCAAATGGAAAAGTTATTGATAATCATACACTAACAGCTTTAACATTGCTTGTTGCAGAATCTAACCCTAAAGAAAAAGAAGTTATGATAGATTTGATTATGAACTTTTTGACAGAATAAGTATATAAAAGAAAAATCTGAAAATTAAATATAATAGTAAATCATATGGAAAGGAACATATAGAATAATATTTACAATATCTTGGAGGTGATTAAATTTGATATTTATAAAAAATGACAATAGTGTAAAAATCCAAAAGGAAATTCACAAAGAACTACGAGCGTATAATAGAAAAAATTGTAAGTGGATATATGATAATGAGGACGGAATACCATCTAGAGATGAAAAGAGATATAATAATTTCATAGTATATGATGATGAAAAATTGATAGGTGGGGCACTTGGATTTATAGAATATCAATGGTATTTTCTAGATAAATTATATGTAAGTGAAAAATATAGAAGTAAGGGAATAGGAAAAACGTTAATTCATTATATTGAAAACTTTGCCCTTGAAAACTCGTTAGTTGGAGTAAGGATGGGAACATGGGATTTTCAAGCTAAAGAATTTTATGAGAAACTTGGATACGAAGTATTTGGAGAAATTAAAGATTGCCCACCAGATACAATTCATTATGATTTAAAAAAGGTTTTTTATTAAGTTTTATAACATATTATATAATGATATTTTAAATTAAATTTTTAAATCTGTGAGAGTCAGCAGGGAGTAGGGAAACATATCTATTATTAAGTTAAATCTTAAGTACTATTATAGAATAAAAATATATTAATTAATTGCAGGATAATTTTATATAATATAAAGCATCAGAATCAATTTTAAGATGTTTTTATAATCTATTAATGAAGTTTCATTACCGCAAAATAAGGCAAAATAGAGAAATATAAGATTTTTACAAATTTAAGATACATTTTATAAAAAATAGTATAAATATATATAAGTAAAAATCTTATATAATTTTTATAATAAGATAGGTTGCAATAATGTAAAAAAATCACACCAAAATAATGGTGTAAAAAATATTGATTTTATGAAGAAATAATAGTATAATAGCAAAAGAATAAAGCTTAAAACAAGCCAATATCAAGGCTTACAAAGGATAAACATATATGTGAGGCTTTGTTTTAGTCCTATTTCACATTGCATGAAACTTTAATAATACACACCAAAAAAATAGTATTAAGAAATAATAAAATACTGAATTTTAGGTAATTAAATGAATACTTTATAAAATATTGTATATAATAAAGAAAAATCTATTCCGAAAACTTTTAAAATATTTACATTTTCGGAATATAATGATATACTAATTATGAGGTGAAATAAAAAATATGAAATTAATAAAAAGAGAAATGTATTTAGATAAACTAATTAATGTTTTGGGGACACCAGATATAAAGGTATTAACTGGAATTAGAAGATCTCGGAAAGTCTAAGTTACTGGAAGCTTTTAAAGAATATATAATCAATAATATTGAAAATTATAATATTATTCATATTAATTTTAATTTGCCTAAGTATGAAAAGTTAAAAGAATACCATAAATTATATGAATACATTTCTAAAAATTATATTGAAAATAAAAAGAATTTTATTTTAATTGATGAAGTACAAATGTGTGACGGATTTGAGAAAGCCTTAAATGGACTACATGCAGAAGAAAAATATGATATTTATATAACCGGGTCAAATGCATTCTTATTAAGTAGTGATTTAGCAACATTATTTACTGGTAGGACATTTGAAATTGAAGTTTA
>CALXZS010000175.1 GCA_944393305.1 uncultured Clostridia bacterium
TGGTCCTGTACCTATTCTAACACAAGGAATTTGTCTTTTCTGTACACTTTCTCCTATATTTTCTAATTGTAAGAAAGAATATTTTGCTTTTAAATTACGCAAATCTCTTTGCATTTTTTCATAATTATAGTTTTCATTTGTACTGACAATTGTATTATTTCCATTCATATTATCACCTGAATTATAATATGATTTATTTTTAGTATTGTTACTATTTAAGTTCTATTATTTCTAAATCATCTGGAACAAATATATTGCCTGTAAAATATTTTTTGGCATCTTCTGTAAAAATTCTTTTTCTGTTTTCTAAATCTTTATCTACTGTATGAGACATTATTAAATTTTTTACGTTTAATCTATTAGATAATTCTGCCACGAATTTTACTGTGCTATGACTATGTTTATTTATTGGGTCATATTCTTCTGCCTCTTTCCCTGCCATATAAGCATCAGCCATTAACCATTTACTATTTTCTACTACTTTTTCAGTAGGTTCTGAACAGACTTCATCTCCAATAAATGTAAATCTATCTTCTTTATTAAGCCATATTGTAATGCCAGTTTGTTTTACTTTTTTAGCATGTATATCAAAAAACTCCAGCTTTTTTCCTAATATTTCAAATTCATTTCCTGTATCTACTTCTATAAGTTTTATCTCTTTTCCTAATAAATTATTAAATCTTTCTGGCAAAACCGCTTCACATACCTTTATAATTGCTTTAATTACTTCATTATTCCCATATATATAAAATGGTTTATTGAAATCTTCTCTTAAATAAAGTCTTCCAATCATTCGTATTATCCAAATAGCACCTAAAAAGTGGTCTGTATGTGTATGAGTGATAAACATCGATTCTATATTTTTTAAACTTATATTTGCCTTCTCTAATTGAACTAATATGCCATTTCCACCACCTGCATCTACTAAAAAATATTTATTATTTTCTTCTAAAGCGAAACAAGTATTATAGCATTTTGTTGCCAATGCATCTCCTGTTCCTAAAATATTTATTTTCATAATTATAATTCATTCCTTTCACTTCACTCAAGGCACAACATGGTATTAAACGTGCCTTTTATTTCATCATTGCTTCTTCTTAATTCATTTCTACTTTTCCAACAATATCTACTATATTTTCAATATTATATTTTTTCATATATTCTTCTATTTCTTCAATAGTTTTTATACTTGTATATGGATCTACAAAATTACCAGCTCCAATTGAAATAGTTTTTGCACCTGCTAACATAAATTCAATAGCATCTTCTCCATTCATAATGCCACCCATTCCCATAATTGGAATTTTTACAGCTTTAGATACTTGGTATACCATTCTTACTGCAATTGGTTTTATTGCTGGACCAGATAAACCACCAGTATTATTTGCTAGAACTGGTTTTCTAGTATTTACATCTATTTTCATACCTAATAATGTATTAATCAATGAAACTGCATCTGCACCTCCGTCTTCTACTCCCTTTGCAATTTCTGCTATGCTAGTAACATTTGGTGTAAGCTTTACAATTAATGGCTTTTCTAGCACTTTTCTTACAGCACTTGTAACATTTTTTACTCCTTCATATGTATTTCCAAATGCCATACACCCTTCTTTAACATTAGGGCATGAAAGGTTTAATTCTACACCATCTATATCTAAGCTATTCAATATTTTACATAATTCTACATATTCATCAACTGAACTACCACATGCATTTACAATTATTTTTGTATCAAATTTTCTTAAAAATGGTAAATCATTTTGTGCAAAATATTCTACTCCCGGATTCTGAAGACCTATGCTATTTAACATTCCACTAGCTGTTTCACAGATTCTTGGCGGCTTATTTCCGCTTTTAGGCTTTAAAGATGTTCCTTTTGTTATAACTGCACCTAATTTTCCCAAATCAAAGAATTGACTAAATTCTCTTCCATATCCGAATGTTCCTGAACAAACTGTTACAGGATTTTTCATTTCTATTCCTGCGAAATTTACCTTTGTATTCATATTCTCCTCCTTTAAAATTCTACATCTTTTGAATTAAATACTGGTCCACCTTTACATACATGAAAATATTCTGGTGCTTCTTTTGGACTTCCTGCTTTTTTTACTGCACATCCTAAACATACTCCCAGTCCACATCCCATTCTTTCTTCTAAAGATACTTGACAATTTATATTATTTTCATCTGCATATTTTTTTATTGCTCTTAACATTGGCATTGGACCACAAGCAAAAATACATTCATATTTTTCTTTTTCCATGTCTTTTATTAATTTATCTATTGCAAATCCCTTTTCTTTGTAACTTCCATCATCTGTGCAAATAGCTAAATTGTTTGTTACTTCTTCAAATTCTTTTTCTAACATAACTAAATCTTTATTTCTAAAGCCTAAATAGCAATTAACTTTTATCCCTTCACTCTTAGCTCTTTTTGAAAGTTCATATAATGGGAATATTCCAATTCCTCCACCTATTACAGCAATATTTTTGTATCCATTAAATTTAAAAGTTCCAAAGCCTAATGGTCCTATTATATCTATTTTTTCTCCTATTTCTTTTTTAGATAATATTTTTGTTCCTTTACCTTTTACTTGGAATATGAATTCTAAAACATTATTT
>CALXZS010000176.1 GCA_944393305.1 uncultured Clostridia bacterium
AAAGTACACCTAAAGCTGTTGCAACGCCTTTTCCTCCTTTAAATCCAAAGAAAACTGGAAAAGTATGTCCAATAACAACAAATACTCCTGCAATTTGCATTAAAATAGCAGTTTGCCTAACATCAAAATTAAATATTTTTGCAATTAGTAATGCTATTAATACTGCAACTACTCCTTTTAATACATCACAAATCAAAGTAAGAATTGCTGGCTTTTTCCCTGCTGTTCTAAGTACATTTGTACTACCTGCATTACCACTTCCTTTTTGTCTTACATCAAAACCTGCAAATTTCTTTGTAAAAATAATTGAAAAGCTAATACTTCCTAAAAGATATGCTATAACTCCTACTACAATACATGCCCAAATCATATTATTTCTCCTTTCTTTCTCTAACTAATATTCTAATTGGTGTTCCTTTAAATCCAAATTCTTGTCTTAATTTATTTACTATATATCTTTCATAAGAAAAATGGAATAATTTTTTATCATTTACAAATACAGCAAATGTTGGTGGTTTTGTACTAACTTGTGTCATATACAAAACTTTTAATCTTCTACCCTTATCTGTTGGTGGTTGAACAATTGATACTGCTTCTGCTAATAGCTCATTTAACACTGATGTAGATATTCTCATTGCATTATTATTAGAAACTTCATTTATTAAATTAAACAACTTTTCTACTCTTTGACCAGTTTTAGCAGAAATAAATAATATTGGTGCATATGATAAATATGCTAATTTTTGATAAACATTTTTAGTATATTTTTCAAGTGTGCAAGTTTCTTTATCAAAATCATCCCATTTATTTATAACTATTATTACGCCTTTTCCTGCTTCATGAGCTTTTCCAGCTATTTTAGTATCTTGCTCTGTTACACCTTCATTTGCATCAATCATTAGAATACAAACATCGGCTCTTTCAATAGCAAGGTTTGTTCTTAGAACACTATATTTTTCAATATTTTCTTCTATTTTACTATGCCTTCTAAGTCCTGCTGTATCAATAAAAATATACTTTCCATATTTATTTTCAAATTCGGAATCAATACTATCTCTAGTTGTTCCTGCTATATCACTTACTATTGTTCTATTTTCTCCTAATATTTTATTTATTAATGAAGATTTTCCTACATTAGGTTTACCTATAACTGCAACTTTTATAAATTCATCTTCTACATCTTCTTCATCATTTTTAGGTAAATGCTCATAAATGCTATCAAGCACATCTCCTATTCCTTTTGCATTTGTTGAAGATATTGGATGTGGTTCACCCAAGCCAAGATTATAAAATTCATAAATCTCATTTTGCATTTTTCTAAAATCATCTACTTTATTACAAACCAAAATAATGGGTTTTTTAGATTTTTTAAGCATTAATGCAATATCTTTATCTGCTGGGGTAATACCTGTTACAATATCTGTCATAAAAACTATAACATCTGCAAGTTCAATTGCAAGTTCTGCTTGAAATCTCATTTGTGTAGAAATTACATCATCTTTCTTTTCTTCAATTCCACCAGTATCTATTATCGTGAAATTTCTTCCTCTCCAATTAGTTTCACCATAAATTCTATCTCTAGTAACACCTGGCGTATCTTCAACTATTGACAATCTTTGTCCCACTAAATAATTGAAAAAAGTTGATTTTCCTACATTTGGTTTTCCTATTATTGCTACCGTTGGTTTTCCCATTTTCTCACCTCATTTCATACTATGTTATTTTACTATATAAAGCTTAAAATTTCAAGGGGCTGTTTTTGGGGACACCTCCCAAAAACAGCTCTTTTGTTTTTATGTTAAGCTGTTTTTGGGAGGTGTCCCCAAAAACAGCACCAAAAACACAAAAAATGTGATTACTGAAATTATAGCTGAAATTTTCATACCTAAACTTCCAGTATAACTTACTGTAATTTTACCAGATTCGTTTACATCTACGCATAAAAATCCATTTTCTGATTCATATGTTTCGAGTTTAGTTTTTTCACCCATAACATCTTCTAATATAACATTATAGCCAATATAATAAATATACGGTAATTCTATTGTAGAGGCTTCATTACCATCCTTTTTTATAAAATCGAACTCACAATCTGTATTTTCTTTAGTGTAATTATTTATTTCATATTCGCTGTTATTTAAAATAATAGGCACATTTTCTCTATTTTCAATATACTCTCTATTTTTAAAAGCTTTGGTAGGTAAATATTCAAAACTTGCACAGCCAGCATGAACTCTACCAGTATTTTCTGTTACTCTAATACCTTTTTCTAAATCGCTTTCTTCATAATACTTTCCAAAATGTAATTCAAAAATGCTTGGTATAAGCACTAATAAAGAAATACAAGTTAATGTAATTACTGTATAAATATTAAATTTTTCTACTTCTCTTCCCAGAGCAATTGATGAAACAACAACTAAAAAGAATGAAGCAAATTCTAACATTCTAAATGAAAATTGCATCATTGTAAATATACTTGGTAACTCTTCGAATGGGAAAAAGTTTAGTGACATGATTGCTGAAATTATTCCTAGCACTAAAAATAATATTATGTTTTTCTTTTCTTTTGCTTTTTTTATTGTAAATATGCTTAGTATTAAGCCAAATAT
>CALXZS010000177.1 GCA_944393305.1 uncultured Clostridia bacterium
ATTAGTTATAGCAATATATTGCAAGAATTGTATGTACAAGTTGGCAATTTTTACTACAACTGTTGTTTATAATTTAACATAATTTTTTTAATTTTACAATATTTTTGCTAAAAATTCCAATTTATATTTAGTTATTTCAAATTTAATGTCAATATTAACCATCTAACTATTGACATTAATAGGTCAACTGTCTGCTTGTCTATTTCAAGTAGTTTTTCTCTCATTTCCTTTCCTGGATGTACAAAATTTCTAAAATTTTTCATACCATCAATAAACTTTTTAGGTGCATTATGAATTAATTTTTCTGATGTACACACTTCTAACATTTCTGATATATCCATTTCTTCAATTTTTTTGTTTTTGCCTTTAGAACCTACATTATATTTTGAAATACTATTTAACTGAAGTATATATATCAATAACAGTTCAATTATTGTACCACTCATTAAAACAACAGTTTTTGATTGATTCGATAAATAATTATAAACTAATTCATTATAATCTCTAATAAATATATCCTTTATCCTTTGATTATTTATTTCTGACAATTTTTGCTGTGTTTCTATATAATCTAAATTCTTTAAGTTTTCTATTGTAAAGTTATTAAGATTATCTGTAAAATTTGATACTAATATATTTTCCTTTTCTAATTGTTTTATTCTTTCGTAAATCGCTGTATTTATTCTATATACATTAGAATTTGTATTATAATTATGATTTTTATTTTTAAAAATATAATTCTTATCAAGAAACATATTTAAGAGTTCTTGTGCCTTTGCATCACTACATTTTAACAAACTTGGTAATCTTTTATATGAACAGATAACATTATTATTTTCATTACAATCTAAATAAAATAATTTTAGTTCATTTACAACCCATATATTTTCTTTTTCAAACAAGGCTAGTGCTTCTGAAAATTTTTCTTCTTCTCTTTTCATTTCTTCGATAAGACTATTGCATCTTTTAATATTATTTGTATATATTTTATCATGGCAAATTTTTTCAGCTTTTTCATATAATTCTAATGCTTTTTCTAAATTACCTTCTTTTTCATATATTACACCTAAATTATTTATAGTTGCATCGCTATTGGGATATTTATTCATATATTCTTCATAAATTTTTTTTGCTTCTTTATCCTTTTTTAACTCTTTATATGAATATGCTAGTTCAAATCCAAATTTCAAGTAATCCAATTGTTTAAAATCAATACTTTCTGTTATTTTTACTATTGCATCATATTTTTTTCTCTTAAACAATTCTTCTATAATTGCTTCTATTAACTTTTGATATGTATTTGAATTAAAACTATATACTTTTATATTATTGCATATATAATCAACTACATAATCTAATTCTAATTCTTTAAAATTACAAAATTCAATTGTATACTTTTCTTTATTTCCACAATTTTCTATTGCTTTAATAAAAGTCATAAAATATTTTTTGTTATCTTTTAATTTCTCATATATATCTAATAAATATTTATATAATTCAGACTTTTCAGTACATTTTAATTCTTCTTTTAAGTCCTTCTCTATTAATCTTAGTTCTGATTTCTTTACATCATCTTCTTCCCAGTATAAATAGTGTAATGATTTTATCAATCTTAATTTTCTCTGTTCCTCAGCATCTTCAAATTTTAAAATTAATTTATCTACAATATCAAATAAAATCTTACTTATTGTAAAGCAAGAAGATGTATAATCTGAAAAATTGATTAATTCTATAAAATCTTCTGGATATTTAGATCTATAATTAACTTGCCTTAGTAATTCTTTTGCTTTTGATATATTTTCTTTTGAAACTATATCTATTTCTACTAATCTTAATATTATTCCTTTAATAGTATTATTGTCTGTAATTATTAATGAGCTAATCTCATTCAAATCTATTTTTTCGCCACTTAGATAAGCTGATAAAATCCTTATTAATCCAATATCTTCTAAATTAAACTCTGCATTTTCTATATCTGTTTTTTTGTCCTTAAAAATGTTGTTAGATTTTGAAAATTCTTCTCTTTCAAAATAATAACTTATCATTTCCATAATACTTGGAATGTTCAAAATGCCCTTTTTATCTAATTCTTTATAATGTTGTTCTTTCTCATGACTTTCTAAATAAAATAGCAATTGATTATTCAACATTTTACTATCAGGATAATTTCTTATACCTTCATTAATAATTTTTTGTTTCTCTATATTTCCACTTGTATGCTTAGCATTAAATGAATATATATAAGGAGGGTTAAATTCAGTACTCATAAGTTCTTTAAAAAGTTTTTTTGCATTTTCTATCTTATTAAATTGCTCTCCATAACATATTCCCAATTGATATTTTGTTTCAAGATTTTTATTTTCACTATATTCATTTTTTAATTCTTTTTCCAATTCTTCATATTCTTTATTATTTAGCATTTTATAAAACTTTTCTTTTTCCATATGTTACACCTTTATTAACTATTTTTCTTATTTTCTTTTAGTTCCACACTGTGGAACCACTCTATTCTTTATCTTCAAATTCTTCTTTTTGCTTTTCAATTTCTCTTACTAATTCTTCTTCAGTTGGTAAATATAATTGATATTTTGATGC
>CALXZS010000178.1 GCA_944393305.1 uncultured Clostridia bacterium
AAGTTTAGCATCAATAAGATCTTTTTATCAATTTTTAATAAGAACAAAAAAAGCAAAAGGAGACCCTACTGTATCAATTCAATCTCCTAAAATAGAAAAAAGAACACCAAGTGTTTTAACATCAGAAGAAGTTGAACTTTTATTAGATCAACCAAAAGATGTTGATTTAAAAGGAACACGTGATAAAGCAATGCTTGAATTTGCATATGCAACAGGAATGAAAGTTACAGAAATAATAGATTTAGACATTGATAACATCAATTTTGAAGAAGATACTGTAACTTGTTCAAATGGCAAAAAATCAAGAACAATTCCACTTGGAGCATTAGCAGAAAAAGCTTTAAAAGAATATGTAGAACAAGCCAGACCAATTTTAATTAAAGACGAAAGCAACAAAGCATTATTCGTAAATGTAAATGGTTCAAGACTTACAAGACAAGGTTTTTGGAAAATAGTAAAATATTATAAAGAACAAGCTCATATAGAAAAAGATATTACACCACACGTTTTAAGACATTCATTTGCAACACATCTTTTACAAAATGGTGCAGACTTAAAATCTATTCAAGCAATGCTTGGTCATTCAGATATATCTTCAACACAAGTATATGCACAATTTCAAGATCCAGGTTTAAAAGATATTTATAAAAAAGCTCATCCAAGAGCATAATTTCTGATTAGGGACGGTCCTTTTTCAAAAAAAAGACCGTCCCTGTTTTTGGGGACACCTCCCAAAAACAGCTATATATTAAAAATATTATTTAATTTTTTTGAAAAAGGACCGTCCCTAATCAGAAATAGAAAAATGTATTTTCCTCTTGACATATTCACATAATAATAATAAAATATTGTAGGTAGAATATATTTATAGATTATATATATTTGAACATTGAAAATTAAATAGAAAGAGGTGTATAAGATGCAAATAGCAATTTATATCATAATCTTTCTAGTCTCAGCAATAATATTTACATTTGTTGGATATATAGTAAGGAAAAAATCTGCTGAAGCGAAAATTCAAAGTGCAGAAAAAGAAGCTCAAAGAATTTTAGATAATGCGCAAAAAGAAGCAGAGAATGCAAAAAAAGAAGAAATAGTTAAAGCTAAAGAACAAATTATTAACAGTAGAAATGAGCTTGAAGAAGAGATTAGAGAGAGAAGAAGTGATATTCAATTACAAGAAAAAAGACTATTGCAAAAAGAAGAAAATCTTGAAAAGAAAATCTACTCAGCTGAGCAAAAAGAAAAGCAATTAAATAAAAGAGAAGATGAAATTGAAAGTGAAAGAAGTGAAGTACAAAAACTTAAAGATGCTCAGTTGGACGAATTAGAAAGAATTGCAAAACTTTCAATTGATGAAGCTAAAAGTAGGTTACTAGCAAAAGTTGATGAAAAATTAACAGCTGAAAAAGTAGAAAGAATTAGAGCAATGGAAAGTGAAATTAAAGAAAAATCTGAAGATACTGCTAAAAATATTATTACTTATGCTATTCAAAAATGTGCAGCAGACCATACTTCAGAATCAACTGTATCAATAGTAGCACTTCCAAATGATGATATGAAAGGAAGAATTATTGGTAGAGAAGGAAGAAACATAAAAGCTCTAGAAACTTTAACCGGTGTAGATTTTATTATTGATGACACACCAGAAGCAGTTGTTATTTCTGGATTTGACCCATTAAGAAGAGAAGTTGCAAGATTAGCACTTCAAAAATTAATTGATGATGGAAGAATTCATCCAGCTAAAATTGAAGAAATGGTTGAAAAAGCTAAGGAAGAAGTTTCTAAAATTATTAAAGAAGAAGGAGAAAGAGCTGTTATGGAAACAGGAGTTCTAAACCTTCATCCTGATATAGTAAAACTTCTTGGAAAATTAAAATACAGGACAAGTTATGGTCAAAATGTATTAAACCATTCAATCGAAGTTTCAAACTTAGCTAGAATTATGGCAGATGAATTGGGTCTAGATACAAAACTTGCTAGACGTGCCGGACTTTTACATGATATAGGAAAAGCTTTAGATCATGATATGGAAGGAACACATGTTGAAATAGGTGTGGAAATTCTAAAGAAATATAAAGAAGATCCAAAAATAATCAATGCAGTAGAAGCACATCATGGAGATGTAGAACCTCAAACACCAGAAGCTTATTTAATACAAGCAGCTGATGCTATTTCTGCTTCGAGACCAGGTGCTAGAAGAGAAACACTAGAGGCATATATTAAGAGGTTAGAACAATTAGAATCAATTGCAGACTCATTTGATGGAGTTGAAAAATCTTATGCAATACAAGCAGGTAGAGAAATAAGAATAATTGTAAAACCTGAAAAAATCTCTGATGATGAAATGACAATAATTGCTAGAAATATTGCTCAAAAAGTAGAAAATGAAATGGATTATCCAGGACAAATAAAAATAAATCTTATTAGAGAAAAAAGAGTAATAGATTATGCAAAATAATGTGAAAGAGGAATAACCTTTTGATTTAAGAAGTGATGTAGTAAATTTATACTATGTCACTTTTTTT
>CALXZS010000179.1 GCA_944393305.1 uncultured Clostridia bacterium
AAAAATGATTGGAGTGAATCTAAATGAAAAAAATATCAATTATAGTACCAGCGTATAATGAAGAAGAATCTTTACCATTTTTATATGAAAGATTAGAAAAATTAATGGATAGTATAAAAAACTATGAATTTGAAATATTATTTATTAATGATGGTTCTAAAGATAATACATTAAATTTAATAAAAGAATATAGAGAAAAAGATAAAAGAATATCATATGTAGATTTTTCAAGAAATTTTGGTAAAGAAATAGGAATGATTGCAGGTTTAGATTATGCAACAGGTGATGCCGTTATTTTTATGGATGCAGACCTTCAAGACCCACCAGAATTAATACCAGAAATGATTAAATACTGGGAAGAAGGATATGATGATGTATATGCTCAAAGAAAAACAAGAGCAGGAGAAACATTCCTAAAGAAATTTACTTCAAAAATGTATTATAAAGTATTGCAAGCTTTAACACCAGTTCCAATACAAAAAGACACAGGAGATTTTAGGTTATTAGATAGAAGATGTGTTAATGCACTAAAAAAATTGAGAGAAACAGATAGAAATTCAAAATCTATGTTTAGTTGGATTGGATATAAGAAAAAAGCAGTAATGTATGATAGAGACGCAAGAGTTGCAGGAAAAACAAAGTGGAATTACAAAAAATTAGTAGATTTAGCAATAGATGGAATAACATCTTTTACAACATCACCACTTAGAATTTCAACATATATTGCAATACCAACATTTTTAGCATTATTTGTATACTTTATATATGTAATAATAAAATGCATAACACAAGATGTTGCAATTCAAGCATTCCAAGCAATAATATTATTAGTATTATTTTTCTCAGGAGTACAAATTTTACTATTTGGAATTATAGGAGAATATTTGGGAAGAATATTTAATGCATCAAAAAATAGACCTTTATATTTAGTAAATGAGTATAATGGAAAAAGAGAAACTAATGAATAAAAGGAAAGAAATATGAAAATAAATAAAGTATTAAAATATATAATTGAATTAATTGCTCTAATTGCATGTGTTGCAATATTGTTAATTAATTTGGCATATAATGTAAGTTTAGAAAATATAATGGCTGAAATAATAAATGTATCACATAATGAAATGTTTAGAGTTATAAGTTACATAATTACAATTATTGCTATATATTACATTTGGTATAAATCAGACCTTATAAAAATAAAACCAAAAACTAAAAAAATACTATTAGTAGTATTATTTGTGGTATATTTCATAATACAAATATTATGGATAAATGTAAGACAAGCAAACCCTAATTATGATCAGTATTATGTGTATGATACAGCAGTAAGAATGAAAGAAGAAAATGAAAATCTAATAGGTGATGAATACTTAGAAGTTTATCCACAAC
Source organism: uncultured Clostridia bacterium (assembly GCA_944393305.1). GTDB lineage: Bacteria > Bacillota > Clostridia > TANB77 > CAG-508 > CAG-793. Next base: position 1,390 of record CALXZS010000179.1, read on the forward strand.
AAATATCAACAGCAAGTTTTTATGCCTTAATTCTAAAAATATTTAATACAAATGATGTAAAAATACTACAATATCTTAATGCAATTGCAAATACTTTTACAATACTAGGTTTGTATTTTATAACTAAAAAAATAGCAAATAAAAATAATTCAGTAAATAAATTAGCTTTTGTAATGTTAGCATTTACATTTACTGCTTTGCCTTTACTTTCTACATTTGTGTATGGAGACTTTATAAGTTTGCCATTTGCTATATTTGCAATATATTTTGTAATAAAATATGCAAAAGAAAATAAATTAAGATATTTATTCTTATCAGCTGTGTTGATGTCAATATCATATTTTTTAAGAATGAATATGCTAATATTTATGGTAGCAATTAGTATTTACTTAATTTTAGAATTAATAAAATTTATTTCAGAAAAAATTAAGGAAAAAAATATAAAAGCAAAAAAGAAGATATTAGACAGTGCTTTAAAATCAGCATTAGTAATAATTTTTGTATTAATTAGTATTATGCCAACAAATTTATATAAGTCATATATGCAAAGTAAATTACAATTAGATAAAGGAAGAGCATTTCCAGCTATTGGACATTTAACAATAGGAATACATAGAAGCGGAAGAGGTTATGGTTGGTATGCAGATGACTTAGGAGGAGGTTGGCAAACAGGAGAAATAACAAAAGAAGACTATAAGCAAGATTTTAAAGATAGATTGAATAAACTAACAAAAGAACCAACAAAATTAATATACTTTTATACAAATAAATTGGCATCAATGTGGGCAGAAATAACATTTGGAAGCTTCTGGTACAACTTATCTTTTAATTTTAGAAATATGCAAGAAGATTATTTTACAGCGTCAGAAGAACAAATTATTGAATATCAAAATGTTGACAAAGAACTACTAAAATTCTATAATTTTGATAGGATATATGAAAAAATATTAATACTACTTCTATTTTTAGGAGTATTACTATTTATATTAAGAAATAATGATATTACAAATGAACAAATATTATTAATACTTGTATTTATTGGTGGATTTTTATTTCACTTTATGTGGGAAGCAAAATCAAGATATGTTATACCATATGTGGTAATTTTAATACCAATTGCAAGTATTGGAAT
>CALXZS010000180.1 GCA_944393305.1 uncultured Clostridia bacterium
TAATATAAAAATATACTAAAAATCTACTTGGATTTAATGTTTTTTGTGAAAATTTTAAAAAATCCCGAAACTTAAAATTTATAAAATTATTTTATTTCTTACTTAAATCACACAGCATTTGTAGTAAATACTTTCCTGTATTTTTATCTATCTCATCTTTTTCTAGGTTACGTTTTCCAAAACAAACAAAACCATTGCTTTCATAAAAGTGTAGTAATTTTTGTTTATCCTCACATTCTATGAAGACAAACCTTCCTCCAACAATTTCTTGAGCTTCTTTAATTTTATCAAAAGCTAATTTTAATAATAAGTCTCCACTAATTAATTTATCATAATTATTAGTATAATTTTTACCAATTTGCCCTATCAATGGTAATGATATACTATAATTTTTATTTTCTTTATCATATACGGCAAATTTCAATAGATTTTTTCTTTTAGTTTTGCTTAAATTAACTTTTTTTATATTTGTGACTTTATTTGTTATTGCAAAATAACCTACAATTACATCTTTATTTTTATATTGACTCATAACAATATATGTTCTTGAAATATCCTGTTTAGAAAATTCAATTGCTTTTTCTTTAAGGAAATATTCTACATCATTATTTAGACTGCAACTAAATTCTCTTAGCTTTTCTTTTGTTTTCTCCTCTCCAATCGCATTGTAAATATCTTTTAAGTTTATTATTTTATATGCCATCTTTTAATCGATAAATATTTTCCTTATCTGTTCTTTATCTGTAATATTTTCAATTCTTTTATCAACTACTACTTTTTTTGCTTTTTTTCTTTCTGCATTGTTTAAAGCATTGATAAAATTTTCTGCTACTTTTTTATCTTTAATAACAATATTTTTTAAAAAACTTTTTGTTGCCATACACATCATCTCCTATTTTATTATATTCGATATTTACAATTATTATAACATGAAATTATTTAGACTTCAATAAATTGTTTGATAATTAATATTATGATTAATTCAATACATGAAATTTTCATTTCTTAATTTTAATAAATTTTTTATAAAGATACTGAATAAAAGAGTGCTAAAGATTATATCCATATTCTACCATATTTTATTTTTAATTTCAATCATTTTTATAAAAAAATTTTATCTCTTTCTCGAGCGTCTCCCCAAAAAGCAAATTTATAATATAATTATAAATATTTATGTATTATACTATATTTTTATTAATTTCAACTAGATAGCATTAATAGTTATTAATATTATCCTTAACGCAATTAAATTAGTATACATAGCAAAATACTAGAGACTGATATCTCTAGTATTTTTTTGTCCATTTTTAAATAACCTTATTAAGTTTTTACAGATTAAAGAAAGGAGAATAACTTGAAAAGTTATTTATCTCTCATATCTGTATTTATATTATACTACACTTTATATGAAAAATCTATAAATCTTCTTATATTTTTCTTATATCTTTTTTAGCTGTTTTTGGGAGGTGTCCCCCAAAACAGCCTCAAAACAACTTAATCTTCCCATTCCATTTCATAATCGCCTATTTTTACTATATCGCCATCTTTAATACCTTGCTTTTTCAAAGCTTGATTTAGACCTATTTCATCTAATTTTTTATGCAAGTAGAATAATGACTCGTAATCTCCTATATTTACTCTACGCATTATTTTATCTACTTTTTCTCCTTTTACAATAAACATTTCTTTTTCTTTAGTTATTGTAAAATCTGGCTCATTATCTTCAAGTGTATATACTTTTTCTTTATCAGAAATTTCTATTAAATCTTCTTTTGGAAGAGTTTTTAAAAGTTGTGATACATAATTCATTAATTCTTCAACACCTTCTCCTGTTACGCCAGAAACTTTGAAGATTTTTTGATTATGTTCTTTTGCGACATTTTCTAATTCTTTATACAAGTTTTCATCTGTCATACTATCTATTTTATTTGCTACAATTATTTGAGTTCTTTTTGATAATTTTTCACTATAATTTTTTAATTCCTCATTTACCTTATTATAATCTTCTACTGGATTTCTTCCTTCTGTTCCAGAGACATCTATAAAATGAAGTAGTACCCTAGTTCTTTCAATATGTCTTAAAAATTGTATTCCAAGACCAACTCCTTCGCTTGCTCCTTCTATTATTCCTGGTATATCTGCAATTACAAAACTATCACCATATTTAGATTTAACAACACCTAAATTTGGCTCAATAGTTGTAAAATGATAATTTGCTATTTTTGGAGTAGCAGAAGTTACAACTGAAAGAAATGTAGATTTTCCCACATTAGGAAATCCAATTAGACCTACATCTGCTAAAAGTTTTAATTCAAGTATTAGTTCTTTATTCTCTCCTGGTTCTCCATCTTGTGCAAATCTTGGAGCTTGTCTAGTAGAAGTTGCAAAGTGTGAATTGCCTTTTCCTCCTCTACCACCTTTTAAAATTAAGGCAGTTTGCTCAGGATGAGATAAATCTGCTAAAACTTCATTTGTTTTAGCGTCTTTTACTATTGTTCCTATTGGTACTGGAATATATAAATCTTCTCCACTTTTACCAAATCTATGTCCACCTTCACCGTTTTGACCAGATTCTGCTTTAAACTTTTTCTTATATCTAAATTCTATTAGAGTATTAGCGTCTTTATCTACTTTAAAATAAACGTCTCCGCCTTTTCCTCCGTCTCCTCCATCCGGTCCACCAGCTGCTACATATTTTTCTCTTCTAAAAGCTATTGCACCATTTCCACCTTTTCCAGCTTCCGCATAAATTTTTACATAATCTGTAAACATATCTTTCTCCTTGTTTTTTTATAACTTTTAAAAATATTAATTTTTGCAAGAATTTATTAGATTAATTACTAAATTCTAATAATCTAATTTCATAGCTTTTTTTACTTTTTTCATTGTTTCTTTTGCTACTTTTCTGGCATTTTCTGTTCCACTCATAAGTATATCTCTAACTTCTTTTGGATTTT
>CALXZS010000181.1 GCA_944393305.1 uncultured Clostridia bacterium
CATCGATACCTTCCTTGACAGGTCGCTGAATGCAACGGAGCTGATTGCAGGAATCGGTCGTGCTTTGGAAGGTGATACCGAATACAGTTGGTTTGTGGAGTAAGGAGAATTATTAACCCCACCTAACATTTAATCAGATTTGTTGGGTGGGGCTAATTAAATTAAATAGTTCTTTCTATTAAAGCATCAATGTTCATAAATAATTGTTCTTTATTCAAAGAACTTTCTATTAAATATTGCTTAAAAATCTGTATGATATTATCTTCTACAGCATTATTCTCAAAAGTAACAACTAAATTATCAATACTATATTTAGGATGGTTATTACTATAATAATCTTGAATATCCAATAACATTTTCACAAATGGAGATTCTTCTTCAAAGTTAGTTTCTTGGTCCGTTGTTACTGGCGCTAAGTCTTGATTAAGTTGTGCCAATTTTTTTATTACCGTATGATTTTTCACCTCTTTATCATTGAAAAAGGATGAAATAACATCAAAGAATGATGCAGTACGAGTCGTATAATTAAAATTATTCTCCGCTAATGCTATCAAATCCAGGCTTATCGAAGACGTATTAATACTATAATTCATTATTGATAAACGGTCTACCATTTTTAAAGGAGAAAATGCATACCAGCAAGAATAATTTTTATAATTTAAATTTTCTTTCAACCGCTTCCTAATATCAAGGAATGCAAAATCCCAAGAAACAATAAATGGCGTCCAATTATTTATTTGGTAGTCTTCATGTAAAAGTAGAATTGCTTTTACATCATTCTCGATTGCCAAGTTTGTCCTGTTTCTTTTGGTAGATAACAGCATTATCTCATATTCCTTTTTTAGCTGTTGAAAACTAGAAAACGAACTATTTTCTTTAATTTCTATTTGAAGATCAGAGTGCTCATATATGAATGATAATTTATCAATTATATAAGGAATAAAGTAGGGCTCTTGATACGATGGAAAATTCTTTTTCTCAACTGCTATTAAATCGCAAATAAAATCCTCTAACGTCCAATCTTCATCTATTTTCTCTGCGTTTAATAAACTAATATACGCATTATAAAATACATTTTTAGATCGACCAAACATCTCTTTATATGGTAAATCTAAAAAACGCTGTAATTTTAAAGCCTCTTGAATATGTGCTGCAACTTCTGAAATATACTCTCGCGATGTATATATCGAAGTATTTTGTTTGAATTTATTTAATGTATGATAAAGTATTCCTACCGCTCGAATTGCAGTATCATCATAATCGAAATCTTCATCATATATAACGCATAATAGACGAATTAAAACCTGGGTATCTAATAGTATACTCTTATTTTGATTATTTATATAGGACTGCAGTTTATCGTCATTGTATAAATTCGTAAATAAAGTTGCGGCCGCTATTTTATTTAAATATTCGTTCTCGCTTACAACACGTAATATTCCCTCTGCAAATCTATTTGAGTCCTCATTAGAGCAACCTTTTTTTGTAAAGAAATTTACTAAATCGGCATATGTCTTTTTTACAGAGTATATTGTAGATTCATTGCTTTTGGTTAAATCTTCTACTGTTATTTTATAATTCTCATAATACAATGACTTGATAGCATTGCATAAATCACTTTCACTGCAAGGTATTGCATTCGCTTCTATAAAATTATGAACATCACGTAATAATATTTTTTCAAGCAAATTACACTGCTGATATATTTCATTGATTTCTTGTTGCTTATTGTCTGATAGATAAAATTCCCATTTATCCGTTGTTGGACTTAAAACAATTTGCTTTTGTTTTAATGCATTAATTTCTTTTTTCAAATAATCATCGTCTATCTTATTCTTTAATTGAGGCTTAATTAATTCAGCTAACTGATGATATTTGATATGAGGATTATTATAAATACAAGATAATACTAACGAAGTGAAGAAATTCTTTTTTGCTTCTACTGATTTTTTTCCTAGAGTTAAAACATCGAATAATATTTTGGTGTTTTTATCAATATCCACTGAAATATTGGTATCTATATTATGATATTTATAAACTCTTTCACGGAGCCCGTTAATTGGCTCTTGGGCTAAAATATTAGCATCATAGATTTTTAATGTAATATTATGATTAAGTATTGCATTTGTTTCTAATGATTCCCGTTTTGTTTTGGAGAGCTCTTGAGAAATAAAAAAATCTAATTGATTGTTCCTCGTTGCGAGTTTCGATATTTTACATAAATCTGCCTCAAGCTTATGCTCATATGATTTATTTATAGTGACTTGAATATTCCGTTTAATATCTACATCTCCTTTAATAATTTCCAAATCATTACCACCATCATAAGGACCATCAATAATCCTTACATTATCTGCGTTAAAGCGAGTTTTACAATAATAAACAATAAGGTCTTTAAAGTTTATTTCCGATAATGATTTAATTAAGTTTTTTAATTGAATATCCATAACAATGCAGTGTTTAAGGCTGTACAAATATACAAAGAACGGACGACTTTATTGATAATTATATTCAACACTTGATGTGCAGTTATGGGAGTGAAAATGGCTTGTATATTTAGGATAAACCTTTAGAAAATTTTCTTATCTTCAACGTTTCAATTGAAAAGATATCTAATAAAGAATTTAAGTTATTAACTTCTACATCAGAATCGTTATAAATAAGATAAATTAGATTAATGACAATACAAACCAATACAAACAAAATAATACCCTTGCTGTCTTATGACGGCAGGGGTATTTTCTTATGCTCCAAAACAAAGCGTACTAATATATAGTAAGACGGCTATATTATTCATAATCTACACATTACGATTTACTGCAGAATCTGCAACTTACGGATATGGAATTTATGCTGAC
>CALXZS010000182.1 GCA_944393305.1 uncultured Clostridia bacterium
GGTAATATCCATTCTAATACTTGTGTTCCTGGAACTTGGAAATCTTCTTCTTTAAAGTAGTCTAATGAAATAAGTAATTCTTGCAAATTTCTATAAATCTGTTCTGATGCTTCACTATGCATTCCTTCAAGAATTGAAAATGCTGCAAATGCATTTTTAGTTGATTCTATTTTTGTTCCATCATCCATGGTAACTTCTACATTAAAGTTTACTGGTTGTTTACTTACTGTTTTAGTTTCAGTAGGATACGTTTGTCCACCAAAAGTGTATGATTCTTTTTCATTGTCTACTGCTTTTGCATTTGCTATTTCTCTTGCATTTCCAACAGTTCCATCAAATTGATAATACTTACTTTCTAAAAATAATTTTTTAATATTATCATTTGGTCCAGAAACTTCTGGTTCTGCAACCTGTGTGAATGTTCTTTCAATTCTAGCTGAAAGAGTAATATTTCCAGCTATGTCAGATAAAATATCATCTTCACTTTCTGGTTCATAAGCAATCTGATACTCACTTCCTGTTCCAGATTGGTATTCAAAAGTAATATCATTGTAAAACCAATGGTTGGTTACACTTTCTATTCTTGGCCATGATGTAAGATCGCCTTGACTTCCATTATAAGCTAATCTCGCCAATTTTTCTACTTGTCCATATGTTAAATCATATTCAACATCTTCGTCTTCATCTGAGTTGCTATTAACTGGTTTTACTTTTATTCCATTTTCCTCCAAAGTATTAACCGCATTTGTTACATAACTAGGAATGACTACTTTTTTATCACCTTTACTATATACAACTGAATAGGTGACTTTTACATCATTTAACCTTATATTTACTTTTGTATTAAATTCACTTTTAGTAGCTATATCATAAGTTAAATCTGGCATTCCTGTTGCTAAATGTAATGCTAGCATTAACTCTACTGGTTTTCCATATCTTGATGTCCATGTTGATAAATCAAAGTTATATGTTCCACTTTGTGCCCATAATCTATTGTTATTTGTTTCAATTCTCAATATTTCTTTCTCTCTATCTATTGAAACATCACTATAAGTAGTTGAAGGGTTTTGGGTGTGCATTGGATTTTGATTTGGGTCTTGAAGTGAATCTATTCCTACTAGATTTAACATTCCTTGGGTATAGGCACCTTCATTTTGACTTACCCCATTAGTTATGTATTGCCAAAAACCTGCTACACTCCATTGTGACAACATATAGGTGCTTTCATTAGCTACTAAATACGCTCTTAAATAATTTCTTCCATCATCAAATGTTCCTAGTTTAGTAGGTGTTCCTTCTTCGTCATATTCTAAAACATCAGTAAATCCATTTCCTACTATACTATATCCCATCGCATTTATTCTTTGTGCTAATTCTAATTCATCTTCCTCAGTTACAGCTCTGTCTACATTATTCCCATCAAAGAATGAAATTATTGCATTTCCTATGTTCATAGCTGTTTGTTTTATATTTTCTAATACCATTCCAGGCATTGAGAGAAATGCAGAAATTAGTCCTATAACTAATACTATTACTAATATAATTATTAGTATTGGAAGAAGAGCTGGTAGTGTTTTTAACTTTGATGCTATTTTTTGTATTTGTTTAGCTCTTTTTCCTATATCTTTTCCGCCACGCTTTTGTTTACCTTCATCAGTACTTTCTTGTGGTTGACTTTCATTACTACTACCAGTATTTGCCCCAGCATCGCCTTCATCATAACTGCTTAAATCAATATCGTCATCATCATTATAACTACTTGAGCCATTTTCATCTTCACCCTCATAACTACTTAAATCAATATCGTCATCATCATTCATTTTCTCTCACCTGCCTTTCTTTTAGTTATACTTTTTTCTTTAATTTCTAACTTACTTAATATTTTTTACGGATTATTTCTTCCTCGTCTTAATCTACCTTTAAACCTCATTACAACATTTAGTTCTGAAATTGTTCCGTCTTGAACTCCTTCGATTGTTTTTTCTACTTGATCTCCTGCTTCATCTACTGATGAGCCAGCTTTTTCATATAAATCATTTAAGTCTCTCATTGCTGAAACATATTCTCTTTCAGCTCTAGTTCTTGCTGCAATTGTTCCATCTAATAAGTTTCTACTATATGCTACTCTACTTGTATCATCTAATTCTGGATGTTCTGCTTCAAAATCATTATATGTTCTTGCTACTGCTCTTTGTCTTGCTCTTAAATTCATATTATTCATTTGATTTGATGCAAAACCTCCTACTGCTTGCATTCCTGTGAATGCAACACCTGCGTTACCAGTTGCTGCTCCAACTGTAAGTCCTACTAATGCACCTGTTGCTTTTACGCTACCTCTAACAAATGCACCAGCAATTTTTCTTGCTCTACTATTTCCTCTTGATTGTCTGCGTTGTTGATTGTTATTTCCATTTGGACCTCCGCCACCTGGTGGATTTCCTCCTCCTGGTTGTGGTGTTGGACCTCCTGGTTGTGGTGTTGGACCTCCCGGTTGTGGTGTTGGTCCGCCTGGTTGTGGTGTTGGTCCGCCTGGTTGTGGTGCTGGACCGCCTGGTTGTGGTGCTGTTCTAGGAGTTCTTCTTCTTGAACTTCCTCCTCCACCGCCTGCTGATGGAGCTTTTGCGCCTTTTCCTTTCATTGCATTTAAGGCTGTTACAAACATTGCACCTTGAGCAATACTCTTAGGCATACTTGAAGCTTGGAAATTAAATATTGTTTTTACTATATCTTCTGCTTTATACATAAATACTACCATTACGAAACATAAAACAGCTGGACCTAAATTCCATTCCGATCCACTTCCATCTTGTAGCATATTAAAAGCAGTAGTTACTAATGATAAATATATAATACAATGAAATGGTTGTATTAAAACATTATATACAAATTCTTTTAACCAATTATTTAATGCCTGTGATTTTCCATCTCCCATTTTATCTATTGAATATGTAATAGTTATAATTGGCGCTATCATTATTAAAAATGCTATTGTAAGCATACGCATTATATATGTAAGTAAGAAAATAAAGGTCATTACTGATAAAAGCAGATATATAAGTGCATATGTTATACCTGTTACTGTATCTATATGTATATCCCAAGCATCTGCTGCAAAGTGATTCATTACACTATCAAAATTCTCTGCTGTGCCATCTGCTCTTGCATTTGACATTATATCTACTAGAGAATTATTTACAAATATTACTGCTTGCATTAATATATGTAAAAAGAATAATATTCCTAAACTTAACACCCAATTGAATAACATCTTTTTGTATCTTGCTTTGTCTTCAGCTACTGATGAGATTGCCATTCTTATTCCAACATAAAGTAATATTAAAGCTAATATAATTGCTGATAGGTTTCTTATTCCTACATACCACATAGCCACATTATTTCTTAATGAATTAACTGATGGATCGCTTGAACTTTCAAAGAAATCTATACTTGTAATTTCTACTTCATTAAATAATATTTTGTCTAAAGTTAAACCTTCTCCTATATCTGTTCCTGTTATAATCGCACCTATTGTTGAAATTATTTTTCCTATTCCCTCTGCTATTGTTACTGGTATTATTCTAAAAATGTACATTACAATTGAAACTAGACCATCCCATAAAGTCCATTCATCTTGACCATAATTATCTGCTGCTGTTTGACCTTCCTCAATTGCTGTTTCAGTAGCTTGGCTAATAGCTTCTTGTAAAGTTACCCCTGTACCTTGTAAACTTCTCATTTGGTTATTATATTCATTACACATTGCTCTATATCTATCATGTTCTGCACCATTCTGCAGTTCTATTGCATTTTGTATTTCATTATCACTAAGAACATAATCTTCTGCATTCCAATCTGTACTATTTGCTACATCTTCATCTACCACAATAGATTTTACATTAAAGCTACTACTAAAAATTATGAATTGTACTTCGCCTTCTCCTGCAACTTCATCTGGTTCATAAATAGTATATTTTAAATCTATATTAGAATTTTCATTATAGAAATTAACTAAACCTTTAATTCCCCAACCATCTGAAGCACCTTCTCCATAACTTTCTCCATTCATTATAGTGCTTATAGTCTTACCAGAAGAAGATAAATTAACTAATAAAGTATTATATTGGTTAATAAAATTTCTAACGATATCTTCACTTACACCCGCATGATTTTGAACATAAGTTGAAACTATACCATCTATGTCAACATCTTGAACTCTAAATCTTTCGATATCTGTCATAGGCTGATCTTTTTCAGTAGAATCAATTTCTATTCTTTTTATACCGTGCTATATCATAAACTGCCCTATCTGTTCCACCGCCACTACTACTAGACTGTTGTGCTGCATTACTAACAATGCCAGATAAAATCAGCATCATAACAACTATGAGTATGGTTATTT
>CALXZS010000183.1 GCA_944393305.1 uncultured Clostridia bacterium
CATTTTTTTCTTCTCCTTTAGAATTGTAGTTGCGATCTCTTAAGTTCATACCCTAACATGGATATCTGTTTATATTCGTACAACTATATTATACCACTTTATCACCAAAATGTCAATTATGTAAATAAAACTAATGTTCACCATGAAATAATACTATTATGCCTAAGTTATATATCTAAAAAACACCAATATATATTCTTCCAATCACTTTACACAAAATTCACATAAAACAAGTTATAATTCCTTGATTTTTTCTCTAATATAAGATAAAATATAATTGTATAACTATAAGAAAAAGGAAGTAAGAATGTCAAATAAATTTGAAAAAGTAGATAAAAATAAAGTAATACCAATAGATAAAAAAAGGAATAATAATATAAAAATAACGCCAAAAAAAATGTTTATATTAGCAATAGTATTTATGCTAGTCTTCGTAATATTATTAGGAAGAGTTGCATGGATACAATTTGTAGATGGAGAATGGCTAAAAGAAAAAGAATATAGTCAGTCAACATCTAGTACATTAATAAGTGCAAAAAGAGGAACAATATATGATAGTACAGGAAAAGCGTTAGCTGTCAGTGTAGAAGTAGATACAATATCAGTAAACCCCGAATATATAAAGGCAAAAGGAAAAGACGGTCAATCAGATGAAGAAGCAACAGAAGAACTAAAAAGAAATATGGCAAATGCTTTTGCGGAGATTTTTGAATTAAATAGTGATGAAGTATATAAAAAATTAACAAGTTCAAACAGTGTAGAGACGATTGCATCAAAGGTCGAAACAGATAAAGTAGACGAACTAAAAAAATGGTTAGAAGAAAATGATGTAGAATCAGGGGTAAATATTGATGCAGATGTAAAAAGATATTACCCATATGATAACTTAGCGTCAAATGTAATAGGATTTTGTGGAAGTAATAACCAAGGACTTGACGGAATAGAACTAAGCTATGATGACGTATTAAAAGGAACATCTGGAAAACTAACAACCGCAATAGATGTAACGCAAGATGCAATACCAGATAAAAATGAAGAATATATAGCACCTGAAAACGGTAGCAACATATATCTTACAATAGACTCAAATATACAAACAATAGTAGAGAAATATCTAAAACAAGCAGTAGAAGAAAATGAGTGTAAAGATGGAGGAAATGCTATAATAATGGACCCAAGTAATGGTGACATATTAGCTATGGCAACATATCCCGATTATAACTTAAATGATCCATATACACCAAATTCTTCAATAAGTGAAGGCTGGGATACATTATCTGGCCAAGAACAAACAAATAGATTATATTCTATGTGGAGAAATAGAGCAGTATTAGATACATATGAGCCAGGTTCAACATTCAAAGTAATTACTGCTTCAATAGGTTTAGAGGAAAATGTTGTTGAAACAGATACTGAAAATGACTTTTTTTGTTCAGGTTATGAAGAAGTAGCAGATAGACAAATAAAATGTACTTCAACTTCAGGACATGGTAAGCAAACACTTAGAAATGCATTAGAGAATTCATGTAACCCAGCATTAATTCAACTTGGACAAAGAATAGGTGTAGATAAATTTTACGATTATTTAGAAGCATTTGGACTTTTTGATAATACAGGAATAGATTTACCAAGTGAAGGTACAAGTACATTCTGGGCAAAGGAAAATGTAGGACCAGTAGAACTTGCTACAATGTCATTTGGACAACGATTTACAATAACACCAATGCAATTAGTAACAGCAATTTCAAGCATTGCAAATGATGGAAAAATAGTTACACCACATGTTGTAAGACAAATAGAAAACCCAGATACAGGAACAGTAACAAATGTTGAATCCAAAGAAGTAAGACAAGTAATTTCAACAGAAACAGCAAATAAGATGAAAGATATGATGAAATCAGTTGTAGAAGATGGTGGAGGAAAATATGCACAAGTAAAAGGATATACAATAGGAGGAAAAACAGGTACTTCAGAGCCAGATCCAAACCATCCTGAAGATGGATATGTAGCATCATTTGTAGCAATTGCACCAGTAGATAACACAGAATTAGTTGCATTAGTAACATTATATAACCCACAAGGGTCAAACTATTATGGAGGAAGCATTGCGGCACCAGTAGTATCTCAAATATTATCAGAAGTATTACCATATTTAGATATACCATCAAATGATTCAAGCACTGAAAATACAGAGAAAACAATCAGCGTGCCAGATGTAACCAATAAAACTGTGGCAGAAGCACAGAAAAAATTAAGTGAAGTTGGCCTAGAATACAGTACATCAGCATCAGCAGATGATATAGTAAAAGAACAAGTCCCACCAAAAGGAACATCACTAACATCAGGTGGAATAATAAAATTATATGCAGAAGGAAATGATGATAGAGTATCTCAAAGTGTGCCAGACTTAAAAGGGGTAACATTTGAACAAGCGCAAATAATGCTTAAAGCAAAAAATCTTAATATTGCAAGTACAGGAAGTGGAATAGTAATAACGCAAGATCCACAATCTGGAACACAAGTAGATGAAGGAACAGTAATAAATGTAACACTTCAAGAAAAAACATCTACGACCCAACATTAAAAA
>CALXZS010000184.1 GCA_944393305.1 uncultured Clostridia bacterium
TACCAGATAAAAATATTTTCCTTACATCACTTAATTTAGAATAATAATATTGTTTATTTATAACTAATTTATGTAATTCTTCAAAAGTAACATATTTGTTATTATATATTCTACAAAAAGTTATAAGATTTTCTATAACTTGTTCAGCTTTATCAAGCCAAAAAGATTCAGAATTATTTGGCGAAAATAAAAGTAAAATATTTTTTAATCTGTTAGCAAGTATTGAAGCTTTAATATTAGGCTTGTCCAATGGATTGTAAGTATATTTTCCATTTAATTCAATTACAATTACATCATCTAGTCTATTGCTGTTTCTAGCAAATTCTAAAACTTTAGAATAATAGTTTCCCTTTACATCCAATATTAAAAAACCCAATTTCTTTTGAGAATCGTTGCTCATGTAATGTATAAGTTGCTTGGTAAAAGGATACATGGCAGACGCTGTTTTTCCCGTGCCAATTCCTCCAGTTATGAGAATGTTTTGGTAAAGGCTTTTTTCTGTAATATAAATGGGAATATTTTTGGGATTTTTTCCTATTAATAATGTTAAATCAGATGAAGCGGGTTTAGAAAAATTCATTTTATTAGAATGATTGAAAAATTTTGAAATAAGATTAGAGTAAATAAAATTACAAATAATTATTGAGGATAATAAGAATGTAATTAAATGAATAAACTTAAAATTATTCCATAAAGTAACATCTTCTAATAAGAAATTGAAAATTCTTAAATTGCTATGAACATTCAGATAAGTGGAAAATATAATAGGTTTAAATAATATTATGTAAAAAATTAAGGTAAAAAATATAAATATTAAATTGAAAATTATTCTGATGTATTATCCCTCCTTATTTTTAGTTTTAGTTTAGAACCTTGTACAGAAGTAGATAGTTTAAATTGAATAAATGTATAAATAGCGTAAAATACAATTAAAAAATTAATAATAAAAACAATAAAAAATAAATCTAATAAAGTAAAAATAAGAAACACTCCTTCCAACAATTACCAGTATATAACATTTTTTTTATTTTGTCTATACTTTTTTTAAAAAATATGTTAAAATAATAGTTAGTTAAGACTAACAAATATAAAAGGAGGCAAATATGAAATTTAGTAAAGATACTAAAATAGGTGAAATATTAGAAAAAGAACCAGATAAAGTAGATATTTTACTTCAAGCTGGAATGCATTGTATAGGATGTCCAGCGTCACAAGGTGAAACTTTAGAAGAAGCTTGCATGATTCACGGAATTGACGTAAATGATGTAGTAGAAGAATTAAATAAAGAAGAAAAATAAAAAAATGGCTAATTTTTAGCCATTTTTTATATGTTCCAACCACCATTTACTTGTATAATTTGACCAGTAATATAATTAGATTTAACTAAGAATAATACACATTCAGCTACATCATCCGGAGTTCCAATTTTCTCTAAAGGAATTTCAGAAATAAGTTGTTTTTTTTCCTCCTCATTTAAAAAATTATTCATTTTAGTATCAATAATTCCAGGAGCTATACTGTTTACTCTTATATTAGAAGGTCCAAGTTCTTTGGCTAATGATTTTGTAATAGAATCTAAACCAGCCTTACTAACTGAATACGCCATTTCACATGAAGCTCCAATTAAACCCCAAATAGAAGAAATATTAATAATATTACCACTTTTTTGATGAATCATATATTTAGATACTTCTTTGCAAGTATAAAATGCTGAATATAAATTAGTTTTTAAAATATTATCAAAATCAGAAATAGTAGTATTATTAATAGTTTTTATTAATGAGATACCAGCATTATTAACTAATAAATCAATTTTTCCGAATTTATTAATCGTAAAATTTACTAAATTACATACTTCTTCATATTTTGAAACATCAGCTTTAAAAATATGTATATTAGAATTTGTCATAGCTATTTGTTTTGCTTGTTCATAAGAAGAGTTATAATTTAAAACTACTTCAAAACCATTTTGAGCCAGTTTCTGAACAATAGAACTGCCTATACCTCGTGAACCACCAGTAACAATAGCTATCTTATTTTGAATATTTTTTTCTTGATTTTCTACCATTTTTATTAGCTCCTTTATATGTACTTGTTAAAGAATGACAATTAGGACAAAGTAATATTAAATTATTTTCAGAATTATTTAAATAATTCCCATCAATATGCTCTATTTCTAATGGAATAGTGTTAGTAAAAATATTTTTCTGACTCCAACCACATCTAGCACATTTATTATGATATTTATTAAATAAATAAGTTTTAATATGCATAGATGTTTGATACTTTCCTCGCAAGCCATTCACTTTGCCATCTTTCCATGCAGAAATATATTGCTTATATTCATAATCTTTCTGACATTTATTACTACAATACTTTTTATTGCCAGATAATTTATTACCACAATTTAAACAAAACATATAAAACTTCCTAAAAAAATAAAAGCCAATAACAATAGCTTACCTAAAATTACTGACCTTTTATAATGGAGCCACTTGTCCGATTTGAACGGACGACCTACTGATTCATACCACTACAATTTTCATTGCCATAATAATGTTTGTGGTCTGGACTTTCTCTTTGCCATAGCATATAACCTTAGGCACATCGTATAAAGTCTCTACACTCGAAATTTCTTTCTAGCTCGGGATTAGCATATATTACTATTTAGCCTTCCCCGAATTAGCGATGTCCACTTTGTAAGTTTCCTCACAAAGGTGCAAGATAGTTCAAAGTAAAAAATTTACCTATCCCACAAGTCAGTTGCTCTACCAGCTGAGCTAAAGTGGCATTTGGTGACCCCGACGGGAATCGAACCCATGTCTCCGCCGTGAAAGGGCGATGTCTTAACCGCTTGACCACGGGGCCAATAATATTAGGATTTATACCCAAATCCTAAATAAAATGGTGAGCCATCGGGGAATCGAACCCCGGACAACTTGATTAAAAGTCAAGTGCTCTACCAACTGAGCTAATGACTCATAAATGAGTTAGCCAAATATTTTGATTGGCACATACATTATTCTACTACAAGATAAGGCTTTTGTCAACAGCTTTTCATAAAAAACTGAAATAATTTTGTATATTTGTCAATGATGTGAAACAAACTTTTATAAAAAATTGTAGTATATTGAATTTTCATCTTTATGCTAC